>JAKSUL010000044.1 GCA_024409055.1 Bacilli bacterium | reverse complement strand
GCTTTACTTGCTGAATTAGGAAAGAAACAGGTATCTAGCAAAAACGCCGAGATACAAGAAACAGTAAAATCCGTATTGGAGGATGAGGCTTTTGCCGCCAGGATCGAAGCCAAAATCAAAAACGATTCTCTAAATGCCGCTTGTGCGGTGAAGAAGGCCGCCGAAGAGCTCGCGGGAAGCATGAACGAGGTCGATTCGGAATACATTCGTTCCCGTCAAGACGATATTAGAGGTATTGCCGAAAAGCTGGTCTCTATCCTTTTGGGCGCCGACCAGACTCCGTCGGAACGTTCCGCCATATGCGCGTTCGAGATGAGCCCTGCTCAGCTCTCATCAATAGATGAAAGTCTCATTGGCTGCATCTTAACTGATAAAGGATCGCCAAACTCCCACGTCGCCATTCTCGCCGGAAACATCAACATTCCTTATCTTTACGGAAATAACGAAGCAATCGAGGAAATGCAAAAGGCCAAATTCGTAATCGTCGATTCCGATACCGGAACTGTTACGACTGACCCCGACAAAAAAGCGAAAGAGGCCGCTTTGGCGCGCATGGAAGAGGTCAATAAACAAAGACAAAAAGAGGAAGAGGCACAAAGAAACAACGAGGAAGCTCCGGCTTGCAAGACGAAAATCTACGCCAATATTGCCGGTCCAAAAGACATAGAAGAACTCGTTAAATCCGGAGCGGATGGGGTTGGATTATTCCGTACCGAATTCCTTTTCTTAGATAAAGATGTAGCCCCGACCGAAGACGAACAGTTCGAAGCCTATAAAGCCGTTTTGGAAGCAATGGGCGAAAAAGAAGTCATCATCCGAACAATGGACATCGGCTCAGACAAAAAAGTCTCTTGGCTTAAGCTTCCAGATGAATTTAACCCTGCCCTTGGATTAAGGGGCGCCAGGGTTTCCCTAGAAGATCACGACCTTTTCTTATCTCAGCTACGCGCCCTTCTTAGAGCCGGCGTGAGCGGCAACCTAAAGGTCATGTTTCCTATGTTTGCGTCCGAATGGGAAACTGACGAAATCAAAGAAAGAATCAACGAGGCGGCCGCTCAACTAGAAAAAGAGGGCATCCCCTACAAAATGCCGAAACTCGGCATCATGGTCGAAACTCCTGCTGCCGCTGTGTGCTCAGAAGAATTGGCAAAAAAAGTCAGTTTCTTCAGCATCGGTACAAACGACTTAACTCAATATACCCTTGCTCTTGATAGAGAATCCCAAGGACTAGACCGCTACTTCAACCCACATCACGAAGCTGTTTTCAAGTTGATCGGCATGACAGCACAAAACGGTCATAAGCACAACGTCGAAACAGGCGTATGCGGACAGCTGGGAGCCGATCCGGAGGCCGTGAAGAGGCTTATTGAACTAGGCGTAGATGAATTATCCGTCCCTGTAAGAAAAGTCAAAGCGACCAAGATTTTGGCTTTCGAGGCCGAAAAGCAGCTCGAAGAAGAAAAAACCAACGGAGGCAATTCTTCAATGCCCTCAGTATCCGCCGTCGCAGATGGAAAGCTCATCCCGATGAGCGATATTCCAGACCCCGTCTTCTCGGAAGGAACAATGGGCGAATGCTTCGCCATATTGCCAGATAATGGGAACGTCTATGCGCCTTTCTCAGGAACGATAGTCGCCATTGCGGAGACAGGCCACGCCGTAACCATTCAATCTGATGAAGGATTCAATGTCCTTGTCCACGTCGGAATCGACACGGTCAAACTCGGGCAAAAAGCGTTCAAGCACCACATAAAACAGGGCGATCACGTCGAAGCTAACCAACTCATCATGGAGGCTGACCTTAAGATGATTAAAGAAGCCGGCTTATCCACGATGATCATCGTCATCGCTTTGTCATAATAATCGGAGAAAAAAGGCTGTTAAGAAATGTAAACTGGACCCCGTAATTAGAACAGTTTATAAAAAAGCTTCAGCTTAAGATAAACCTCCGATAACCATTATTGGCAGCGGAGGTTTTTTGATGTCAAAATCGGTATTCACCCCAGAACAGGTTCAATCAATGATTATCGCCGCCAAAAAAATAAATCGAGGACCAGTAAGAGGTCCTTTGCTCATTAGGCGATTAATTTTCGTATCGAAAAACGGCATTAGACCAAACTCTTGATCAAAATGCCGTTAATCAATAATTTATGCCACTAAATCGAGATAGACCTGATTGAGCGTGCCGACGCCGGTTGCAGAGATCGATAGTGTCGTGCAGCCGTTCATAGATCCGTCTTTGGCCCAATAGCATCCATCGCCAGTTTTAACGCCGTAAGTCAACCTTATGCCTCGATAAAGCAAGCTGAAATCGTTAGCGTGGTCATGGTTGCCATAAACGAAGTAATAAGGAATTCCGAAGGTGTCCATGAAATTGCAGAGCTCTTCATGGCAAAGCAATGTCGTCGAAGTATCGGCAATATCTCCGGAGAAAGTGATCATGCTCGGCTGTTCTTGCTCTATTATCCTTTCGACGGTAACGCGGGTTATGCTATATTCGTTACAAATGCGGGGCCCATCTATAACACGCACCTTCATTCAGCTCCGTACAACGTTAAATCGATAATCACGACACCGTTGATGACTTCAGCCGAGGATTCGACGTGACTAACACCACAATAATTCGCGCCTATACCGTTTGCCATTGCAAAGAGGAAAGAGAACGTTTGTCCCATTTCCACTATTACGTAAATGGAATCTTACCACACAGCCAATTTTGCGGTAATGCCAACCGATAAGCCGATTACCGAGAGATGCCATTACTGGCAGAAGCCTAATGTCGAAGTCCATAAAGATAACGTGGATTTATTTGCTTAGATCAACGCAAAAACAGGTCAGCCTGTTTATGTGAAAAACCATGGCCATTAACCGACCCCGAAGCAACATTGCGCGCCACGTTTTGGTGATAAAACTTAGCACTAAACCTATAAATCTATACACGTGCCTTATATGGTGCGTATTTTTAGTAACTAAGCATTATTTGGCGCTGAAACATTAAACAAATATGAAGCTTAATTGCGCCTAAGCAAAAGACAAAAGCCAACAAACGTATCGTTAAACAAGAAGTGGCTACGCTTTTCTTAATGGTTTAATAGCGAATTGAAGAACGACAAGAAGCGCCATTAAGGCATAAGCCCATCCAACGGTGACGCCCCAGCCAACGTGATCAGTAAGAGAAATTAATAAGACGATCGTTATTAGTCCCAAGGTGACGCAATTCAATATTCTTATCGCAAGGCCAAGCTTTCTTTCATCTAAGCAAAGATAAATAACTGCTAAAGCAACGCTAAACGTGAGCGAGAGCAAAGACAAAAGGGCGAAGACATTGCCCACGCGATAGTCGCCTGTGAAAATAAGCTGATAATAAGTAAGCCATCCACTTATGTATACGGTTTTTCCTGTAATCTGATTGAAATACTGAAACTGCACCTGAAGCCAATTGCAAGCAAAGAGAATATAAAGGAAAAGGCACGTTGCTAGCGAAGTAATCAAGAAAGGCAGTTTTTTCTTATTGTAAGGAGACTTGGTTGTCTTTTGGGGTTGTACCTGCATGGAAGCGACCACAGCTTCACCACTTTCAAGCAATAAATAATCAATAGAACAGTGAAGGAGTTTCGCCAAACAGATAAGGTTATTCGTTTCGGGAAACGCCGTATCGCTTTCCCATTTAGAAACAGATTGGCGCGAAACGCCCAATGCATCCGCTAGGTCTTCTTGCGTGTAACCATTATCTTTCCTTAATTTTGCTAGTTTTTCTCCGACGGTCATTTTCTTTCTCCACGTTTCAATTTAATACGCAAACCGAACTTTGTTCCACCAAATCTAGGTTGCTTCTATGTAAACTTTGAGTTGCGCTCACAAAGAATCGCAGTTTCACAAGCAGTGCCCAGGCGTTCTTTCATTTTAGGAATATGTGCGTTTACCTTTTAAAAAAGCGGCGCCTAGACAACTAGGAAATACGAAATGCGCCCACTTCAGAGAAAAGGCCACTTTAAGGCGATTCATTCTCACTTTTGAGAGTTTCCCGACCAGCACAGTAAAACTCCTAGAAACGCATTTTTAGAAAAGAGCAGTTTTACAGTCAGTAAGGCAATCGTCTTTAAGTTAGAATTGCCAATTGAATATAGCAATCGAGCAAAATCATTGAGTTGGGTTAATGGTTCATGATTGTTGAAATACACCACCATCCGCCCCACCAGACG
Organism: Bacilli bacterium; assembly: GCA_024409055.1. GTDB lineage: Bacteria > Bacillota_I > Bacilli_A > RFN20 > CAG-826 > Alloenteromonas. Next base: position 9,408 of record JAKSUL010000044.1, on the reverse strand, counting down.
CCTCAAATAAAATAAAACCTCGACTAAATCGAGGTTTGTATTTTCGGTGGTCGGGATGATCGGATTCGAACCGATGATCTTCTGCTCCCAAAGCAGACGCGATAACCAAGCTACGCTACATCCCGAGCGACGTATATTTTGCCCATCTCTACGTTCAAAAGCAATGAATAAAAGAAAATACTCACATTTATCTAGCACAAGAGAAGGAAAATTAATCCTTTTTCCCAATATTCTCAATGGCGGCTTTTAATTCGCTAACGTCGATTTTTATTGGTTCTTCCCTAGAAGACCCATCATATATTATGTCGGCGTTTTTCTTCGTGGGTTCAACGTACTTATCGTGCATCGGCGCAACCTTATCCAAGAACTGTTGCTTGGCGAATTCGGCGGTACGCCCCCTCTCCAATACATCCCTTCTTATTCTTCTTTCCAAGCGAAGGTCTTCGGGGCATTCGATAAAAATGTTCAAATCAGAAAGGGCCAATATCTCTGGATAATAAAGGGCGAACAGGCTGTCAACGATAATGTATTTGCTAGGTTTAACAAGCCTTTTGTCCTTGGAACGAATATGACCTGCGAAATCATAGACCGGAATGATGGCTTCTTCGTTTCCTTTTAGTTTCGCCAAGTCGAAAGATGCCAACCGGCCATCATAAGCGCTTGGGAGGTCGTAGTTTTGCTTCGATCTTTCTTCCAAGCTCAAATTGGGGTCGCTGATGCAGTAATTATCGATTGAGAAAAGAGTCACGTCTCCAAGCTCAAGCTGCAGTTTTCTAGCAACCGTGCTCTTCCCCGATGCGCTCCCTCCGCCTATCAATATGACTTTGTTCATATTTTGTTCCTAACCCAAAACTAACGCGGCGGCATCAATGACTTCTTGAAGCGTATGCTTTTTCAAAGTGTTCGAATACCCTGAGTCAACCAAAATGCCGGACGCCACCAACTCATATATCGTAGATTCGGTGATTGCGCTCATGTCGATTGATTGAAATTCGTTAAAAGAAATAGATGTAGGCGAATACCTGCCTGGTCTTCCGGTATTCGAATCCACGTTTGAAGACGACCACGCATAGAAAAGCATCATTCCAGAAGCTTTGGAAACGTAATAATCACCTTCGTAATTACCGTCATTGTCATAAACAAAATCGTCTCCGACTTTTTCGTAATGATCGCCGGGAGTGAATGATAACGTGGGATCCAAGGTGAAGCAATCTTCGCCATAGACGTTAAATAGCGTTAGTGAGTTTAGCTTATCGCCAATGTTCCCGACAGTAACCGTGTCATCGTTGAGCAATTTCGCCAAAATAGGATTTCCACCCGAAGAAGAAATGACCGTCGAAAGTTTAATCGAGTCGACATTGAACGAAGAAAGAGAGGATACGGTTAGCTCTTCTTTGGATTTTCCGGTCGCTTGAGCAAGGATGTTAAAGAGCGATTCGTTATTCGGCATGACCGTCGATAGAAGAACATTATCAATTGAGAAACTAGATATCGAAGCAATCGTTAGAGCCTCGTAAGAAGAAGCTCCGGTCGCCTGCATCAATATGTCTATGAGCGTCTTGTTTTCGCTAGTGTTCTTTATCACTGACGATAGAGGTATTTTCGAAATTTGGAAATCGCTAAGATCGGAAATCATTATCTCATCGAAAGAGGAAACCCCACAGGCGGAGATCAATATCGTCTTTAGCTCATCAGGGATTTCGGGAGAAACGGCCGAAAGATAGACCCTATCCAAATCGAACCTGTTCATATCCCCAATAGTGAGGTCCTCATAGTTGCTCTTTCCGCTCGCCTGGCACAAAACCCTATAAAGAGTTTCGTTCCCTTGATAACTGATCAAGGTCGTAAGAGGGGCGTCACTCATTTTGGCATCATAAAGATCGGAGATGGTTATATCTTCAATCCTTTCTTTGCCGGTTGCCGCTTTTAAGGTATCCAAAAGGGGCTGATTTTCTGGTGTGACCTCTAAAATATCGACTATGTGTATTTGATTTATGTCCAAATGTTGGAGGTCACCAATCGTGACGGTTTCGTAAGTTAGGCTTTCTCCACCCACCACCGCGGCACAGATAACGTCGAAAAGCATCTTCGTGTCAGGACCATAAGCTACAACGTTCGATAACGCAATTTTGTCTGGGTTGAACGAGCCTAAATCCTTTATTGAATATCCATCGAACAATTTATAAACAATCGACGAATCTTCAAATGAAGTGAAAACGCTTAATAGATCCGTCACACCCTCCATAGAGATTCGAGCCGGGAAAACATTCATTATCTCGAGAAGAGGCACATCGGCCAAAGCTGGATAATATAGTTCTTTTCCTACGGATTCAGGAACTCGAATGCCGCTCTTATCAAAGGCTTTTAACAAACGACCAGATTCATTCATGTAGTAATAGAGATTGGGGTCAAAATCCGGCGAAGAAACGTCCACTTCCCCTTCAACCGGCGTGTTCGTAGTCAAAGTCTTTAGCGCGCTAAAAGCGCCGAGTGATTCCATTGCCCCTACCGACCTAAGCGTGGCGATTATTTCCAAGCAGTTGCTGAGGGCGTACTTGAAGTCAAATCCATTCAAAGACATTTCGTCCAGCTTTTCGTAATCGATAGACACATATTTTCCAAGTTCGGTGGTTTCGACTAATTTCTTAAGCGCTTCTTTGACAATGGGCAAAGAAGATATCGAATAATCCTTATAGTTTAAAAGGAAGGAAACAAGCGTCTCGTTTCCAACCGCTTCGTCAACGTATTTGTTATCGTTATCGCGAAGAAGCGTTTTGATAGGCAAAAGGGCCCCGAAGGTAAAAGCCGCCCCAAGAGCGACGATTAAAGAACTGCCAAAACCAAGGCACCACCACCCGAAGTTTTTAGCACCTCTATGCTTCGACACTTCGAGGGCTTTAGCTATTTTCTTCTCTTCTTTTTCGCTGTTGGACATAACTTACCGCGTTTCTTTATTACATTATTAAACAAGAAGAAAAGGCAACAATTAACATAATGCGTTAAAACGTTAACGAAAATTTGCCATATGTTCACAAATTGTTAAAATAGTAACAGTTATGGGAAAGAAAGATTTTAGCAAGCGTTGCATCGCGGATTCTTTGTTTGAACTCCTGCGCGATAAAGAATTCTGCGATATAACTGTCAAAGACATCACCGAGAAAAGCGGGTTCTCGAGGATGACCTATTACCGCAATTTCGAATCGATTGATGAGGTTCTCGATTATTTCCTTGAGAATTATCTGCGTCAGTTCGTCGCTAGATGGAATATCGACCTTGAAGTCACGCCGATGGAAGACTACATGGAAAAAGCCTTCTCCTATCTCCTTGAGACTAGGGAAGTCGGTGAACTCCTCTTTAGAAGAGGCTTGATCGACTTCGTTAGGCTTCAGTTCAATAAACACCCCGCTCTAAAAACAAACGACACCAAAAAAGCCTATTATTTCTCCTATATTGCCGGCGGCGTTTATAACGCTTACCGCCTTTGGATCGAAAACGGATTCCGTGAATCGCCAGAAGAACTTAGTCATCTCCTCAGCGAATTCATCCATAGGGATACGAAATAAAAATAGTGAACTGCCAATCAGTTCACTTTTTCTTTTTTATGCTGCCGTGTTGTCGACCGTTTTCTCGTCTAGTTTTGCCATTGTCTTTCTAAATGAGAAGACAATCATGACGACTGCGACGATAGACGTCAGAACTTCCGTTACGGGAAGAGCAAACCAAATCGCGGTCTCCGGATTATCGGGAAGAGTCAATAGGTATAGCGTCGGAAAAATCAAAATAGCCAATCTAAGCAAAGAAAGAACAAGAGGCATTATGGAGTGTCTAAAGGCTTGAAGCACGCCTTGAATCGAAACTGTAACGCCCATGAACACGAAGGAAATGGCCCCTATTCTCAATCCGAAAGAGACGAGTTCGGTCACCTTTGATGTATCGCTTTCTCCGTTTAAGGAAAATAACAAGGCAAGCGGATTGGCCAGCGCTTCAAACAAAATGGTCAAAACACCAGTTACCACAAACGTCATTATCATTCCGTACTTTAGGCATTCCTTGCACCTGGCTTTGTTTTGACTCCCGTAGTTATACGACATGATGGTTATGATGCCGTTGCTCATTCCAAAGCAGGCAAACAAAGCGAATTGAACGATTTTGTAGAAGATTCCAAAACTGCCCTGAAGGAGCTTTGGGTCTTTATGACTAAATCCAAGAATCATGACCGATCCCAACATCATTATCGAAATCAAGCCCTGCATAATGCTGGCCGACCATCCAACGGCGTAAATCTCTTTGAGGACCTGCCCGCTTGGAGCTAAATCCTTTATCTTCATCTTTATTTCTTTGTTTTTGATGAGATGGAATGTCATAGCGATGACGAAGGAAGCGATTTGGCCAATAACGGTCGCCCATGCCGCGCCCGCGACGCCCATTTTTAAAGGATAGATGAAGACGTAGTCGAGGATGATGTTTATGAGCGAGCCGGATATTTGGGATATGGTCGATAAAACGGTTTTTCCTGTCGATTGAAGGAATCTTTCGGACACCGTGTATCCGATTTGGCCAAAAGACAAGCAGCACGTGATTCTTAAATAATCCGTTCCCATCTTCACGATCTCGGCGTTATCACCAGCCTGCATCTTAATGAATGGCTCAGCAAAGAACAGTCCGAAAATCAAAAACAAAACCCAGATGCATGCCCCCATGAACAAGCCGTTTCCTACTACTTTTGCGGCTTTTTTACAGTCGGTCTCGCCTAGCGATTTCGAAAGCAAGGCGTTGATACCGATTCCAGTTCCAACGCCTAATGCCCCTGAAAATATCTGGACAGGGAAAGCGTATGTGATGGCCAGGTTGGCATTGGCGCCTTGAGGACCCATGTTCGTCACAAAGGCCGCATCGATGACTGTATACGCCGCTAGAAGCATCATGGAGAAAACCATTGGAAGGCTTATTTGCCACACCAATTTGCTCATTTTCGTTTGACCCAATTTGTCTTTCATAGCGTTTTTCAAAAAAATATTTCCGAGTAAGTATACTCTCGTCAAAACAAAAGTTATCAAAATCCTATTTTCGGGAGAAAAACGCATTGCCGCTTTTTCTCATATTTACGTTATAAGTAAATATCTTGTATCATAATTCAATATGAAGAACTGGAAATATCACGAAAGTTTTGAAACAAGCAAAAAGCATATTCGCAAAAGAACGACAATCACGGCGATAATCACCGCGATTGGTATTTTATTAACAAGCGTTGCGACAGGCCTATTTCAATTCAAAAACACCAAAGAAGCTAGCGCAGCAGCCGGAAACGACATCCTGGATGAAACGTCGACTTTGATAAAATCCAACACCGTCCGAGTCGATACGGCTCAAGAGAGCTATTTTGACCTCGCCCAGCACATAGTAACCACTACCATTCCTTCCTTAGCAATGACCGGAACCGATGATCTCTTGGCCATGATTCCAACGGCAGATCCTGATGATTTGCTTTTGAAAGAGGAAGAAGTATCCGCCAATTTCGCTAGTCTCCCTTCCGCCGGCAGCGGATTCATTTCTTTCTTAATTAACAAAGAAGGAACCATCTATGCGTCTGGTCAAGACGGTGCGATCGGAAAATCGATTAAGGAATATCTCCTTTTGCCAGATTCTCTAAGCAGTTTGGTCGCTTACAACATCGACCCCGAAACCGAGTCTTTTACCAACGGGACGATGACAACATATCCCGAGGGCACCGAGATCATCGATCCAGTTTCTTTCGTCGTCGACGGGAACATCTATTTTGGTTTTTCCTCAAGTTACGTGGAGCTATTGGGCGAGCGCTATTTCTATTGTATCATCCAACGTTCCGGCTGGATTTTCGATCAAATATTCGAATTGTTTGTCGTCGGGAACACCTTGAAAGAAGCACAAGTTCCAAACGGCGGTTTCACTTTCGCCGTTTCCAAAGATTTGGATTACACCTTCTATTTGGAGATGGACGGGAAAGATTATACGGGCACTAGGCCGGAAGACCTCGGTTTTGGCAAAGAAGTCTACGAGAACTCTTTCAAGGGGTTCCAAACAATCAACGGCCAAACTTTCTACGTGGTCACCACCACGATTGATACCGAGCTCCAAGGACGCGTGACAATCGGAGTTGCCACAGTCAAACAGGAGACTTTGGTCTACCAGGGCATTAGCAACACTATATTCGCCGCCATCGTGTTCACGATAATCGTCGGAATCTATTGCTCCTACGGATTGTTGCTTAGACGTGACGTCGCCAAATACACATTCGATCTCCGCAGTTCCTACACCAAGACCATGCGCGAAGAGGTAGTTGCCGGCAATTTCAAATACACGGACGAAGAAATCGAAGAACGTGCTGATATTTACATCGATACCCTCGTAAGCGAAGGCAAAGACAAAAAGCTCGGACGTATCAACATCGGTGTCAGAGACTCTAAAGGAACCCAACGTTATTTCTTGAAAATCTTCTCTAAAAAGATGGTACCTATCGCCTGCTTTGGCTTGATTGGCATTTTCGCGATCACATATTTCGCGAACACGCTCCACCGCATGGAGGATATCACCATCACTTCCAATTCTCGTTTGGAGAGCCAGAATTCTTTAATCGAGCAGCGCTACAATCAATCTTTCCAAGTCTCCAGCATTATGGAGTCCTCACAGCTAGCAAGAGCCGATTTCACCGCGAAAAACTTTGGGTATATTCCCGAATACATCACCGGTGGTTCTACCGTCCTAGACGATCAGATCCACCCGCTTTATAAAACGAAGCAAGACGGCACAAAAGAGCCCGTTCTCGACGAATACGGGCATCAACGTTATTCAGTCAGCGAGAACAGTTATTTAGCTGGGTATGCCAACGAAAACGACATGTTCTTGATTTCATTATTCGACATAAACGGGTTATGTATGTCAACCAACGGTTCTTTGTGGGCCGAGAACGTTTATAGCGACATCGAAGCCAATAAAGAAATTATCCAAGTCTTAAACGGCGAAGTAGACAATAACATTTCCTATGTCGGATATGCCGGCATTTCGATCTCTGCCGCTTTCAACTATTACACTTTTGACGATGGAGACAAAACGCTATATGTGTCTTCCGCCAGTTACAAAGATCAAATCGAGGGAACTTGGATGGGGCCCGAAATCACCAAGCATAGAGGTGCAATCCGTTATCAAGCTCACTCCTCAGTCGGATCGCCGTCCTTAAAGCCGTCGGACATTTATGATTTCTTCGGAGGCGCCAAAGTGTACGGAGAAGGTTCCTTCTTCATGGCTTTCGCAAAAGACGAGGCACGTACCATCCTTTACTGCCCGCGTAGCGAAGTCCAAAACTCCCCTGCTTCAATATTGGGTTTCAACCTTGATTCATATTTCAGTAGCCAGGGTTTCAGCGGATTCCAGAGGCTAAATGGCGTCGGCTACTATCACACCGTAATGCCTTTCGACACTTATTTCTTAGCTGCGATAGTTCCTACCACTACCGTTTTCAGCTCTTGGAGCGCAGCTCCTTTAGCTCTCTCCTTGATCAGCTTTGTGATCATGGGGGTCCTCTTCCTTTATTCCTCGTTCTCTTCTGACAAAGAAGACCAAGACTATCAAACCGTTTTGCAAGGAAAGAACGAAGTCGTTTCTCCGGATCGCCGTCCATTCTTTAAGACGCGCCGCGTATTCGTCCGCCCGACAACGGTCCGACTTACTCAATGGCAGTTAAAGACACCAGATGAAAAGATCTCTGTTTTGACCTCTTTCGGATTGGGATTCATTGCGCTGGCCGCCTTAATAACCACCGTCATTTCGTTATCCGTAAATGATGGATCCGACATTTTCACCTACATCTTCTCCCACAAGTGGGAACGCGGATTCAATATCTTCTCAGTAACGGAATCGCTCATCGCAATGACGGCTATCATCATCTCCACGCGTCTACTATTCGTCATCGTCCATTTCTTAACGGCGAACGTCAATTCGCGTCTAAGGACAATCGGCGACCTCGTGATATCGACTATACGTTACGGCGGAATCATTGCCGGCATCTTCTACTGCTTATATCTCTTCGGCGTCAATACGCAGGCACTAGTGACATCAGCCACCATCATCAGCCTTGTTGTTGGCTTAGGTGCTCAGCCGTTGATCGGTGACTTAATCGCCGGCATCTTCATCGTTTTCGAAGGATCGATGGAGGTTGGAGATATCGTCAATATCGGCGGAAACCGCGGCAAAGTTCTAGAGATCGGTCTCCGCACCACAAAAATTTCCGAATACGGAAACATTCGTATCTATAACAACTCCGACATCAAGAACTTGCTCAATCTTTCGAAAGAAGATTCTTATGCCGCTGTAGAATTCTCCATCTCCTATGACGAAGATCTACCAAAGGTCGAGTCCTTGCTTAAAGGATTCCTTCCGGAAATCGGTCATAAGATTCCTGAAATTTTGGAAGGACCTTGGTATTCAGGCATCTACGAGCTAGCCGATAGCTCCGTCGACCTTAGAGTCGTTTGCAAAGTTGACGAAGAAAACATCTGGTACGTGAAGCGCGCCCTAAAGCGTGAACTCTATTTGTTCTGCCTCAAGAACAATATCCAGGTGCCTTATAACCACATTACGCTTGATCTTGATCCCTCGGTTAAAGATTCGGTTTCCGAAATCAAAAAAGCCATCGAGGAAAAGAAGGGAGGAGACGATAAATGAGACCCATCAAAATAATCACGGACTCCTGTTGTGATTTACCCGCTCCTTATCGCGGAAAATTCGATTTATCCTACATATTCTTTAACCTCGTCATAAAAGGGAATGAGACCACGGCCGAGTTGGACTTAACGGGTGGAGAACAAAAAGACATTTACGACAACTTGCGCTACGGGAACCAAATATACGTTTTGCCAGCCACCGAGTTGGCAATACGCACAAAGTTTCAGAAGTATCTCGATAAAGGCATGGATATCATCTATGTCGCCTGCAGCTCCGACCAATCCAACACCGCCAAAAAAGCACGCGAAGTCGCAGAACGCTTAATGAAAGAAAACGAAGGCGCCCGTATCGTCGTTTTCGATAGCGGGCACGTCTCTTTTGGCGAAGGTCTACTCGCCATTAAGGCCTGCGAGCACCGAAACGAAGGCAAGAGCATCGACGAAATAATCGAGGCTTTGAACGAAGATAAAAAGCACATCCTCCAGTTCATCACCGTCGAGAACGTCGTCTATTTGTCTAGAGCCGGCATGATCGCGGCACGCACCGAAGTCTATGACAGGCTTCTTGATATGCACCCAATCATCGTCGCCGACAAAAATGGAAGACAAAACACATTGATGCGCGTGAAGGGATTTGAAAAGGCCGTTAATAAAATCATCGACCTATTCTCCAAAAACGTCGTAGAGCCCGAAAAACAGCATATTTTCATAG
>JAKSUL010000043.1 GCA_024409055.1 Bacilli bacterium | reverse complement strand
AAAAGCGTTCTCCTGTTTGATCGGTAGAACGCTTTTCTTTATTTATGAATCTTGATGGATTCGCCTTCTTTTAAACGGCTTGTTTCAGCAGCGAAACTCATAAGGTGGCTTTCAACGGAAGCTTCAAGGGTCGTGGAGGTCGATTCTCCAGAAAGAAGAGCTTCATACAAAGCGTTGACTAAGCCCATATCTCCACCACCGTGTCCACCGGAAACATCCGGAAGTTCGCTAAACGGTATGACTTGCTTCGGCTTGGAGTATTCCTTTAAAACGATTTCGCCTCTTTCTTCATCGAGGTCAATTTCACCCATTGTTCCATGGAATCTATAAACACGACCATGGTCTCCGGTGAATCCAGTCATGCAGAGGTTAGCAGTAACGCCGTTCTCGAAAAGAATGTTGGTTTCTTGGTGGTCAACAACGTCGTTATCACAAGCGAAGACACAACGACCATATTGGTTATTCTCGTATGCTTTTCTGATGCCTTCTTCAGTAAGAGGACGATCAGTGGAAACTACGTTAGCCGGCCACATGCTCTCTGGCGAACCAGCATCTTTCCACCTTTTTATGTATACTTCGGCGGAATATGGACAGGTCGTCTTATATTTGCAGTTTTGGCATCTATCGGAGGCACCCTCAGGCTGATTTTCTTTCTTAAAGTAAGCAAGATCACCGATAGAGGAGACCGATTTGCATTTAGATCCGGCATACCATTGGAGCAAATCCAAATCGTGGCAGCACTTGGCAAGGATCATCGGAGAGGTTTCCTCTTCCCTTCTCCAGTTTCCACGAACATAGCTATGGGCGATGTGCCAATAGGTGACTTGTTCAATCGCGTGGATGTCGATGAGCCTTCCGATCTTGCCTTCTTTAATCATCCTATAAGTATTTAGGTAGCTCTGGGCATATCTTAAAACGTGGCAAACGATGACGATTTTTCCAGTCTCTTTTTGGACTCTAAGAAGTTCTTTGCACTCCTCTTTGCTCGGAGAAATCGGCTTCTCACACAAAACATCGTATCCGCATCTTAACGCCATTATCGCATGACGAACGTGGTCACGGTCTTGGGTGGCTACGATGCATACATCTGCGAGTTTTTTCTTAAAGAAATCATTTTCGTCGAGGAAGCAATTCTCCTCGGCGACGCCATATTCACTCATGGCCAAATCGAGTTTGACCTGCCTGATGTCACAAGCGGCGGCGATTTTGAAACCGCCATGTTTGACCATGGACATCGCATATGAATCTAATCCCCTAGATCCACAGCCAATAATGGCGACGGTAAATATCTTTTTATCCATAATTAACCCCCTAAGTTTTTATTCTTTTTCCTTTATATAGAACAATGAGTTGAACACACCTTTTGAATATTTTTCTTTATCGGATCTTTCATCAAGAGGCGGTAGCACCAAGCCGTTTTCCATGAGTGTTTTTCCGCTTATCTCAATAGCGGCGAATTCCTTGGTGTTGTATTGAGATCTTCTCTCTACCACGTAGGTCTTGCTTTCATCAAGGCCTTTGGCCCTCCAAGCAATTGGCTCAAGGCTGGCCCTCGTATCTTCGACGAAGAGAATAGCTTCTTTCTTATCGTCGCTCACGACGTTCCAAGAGCAGCGGTCGTTATCATCGAAAACATTCTTATTAAAGTAGAACGTTCCGCGTTGAAGCAGCGAACGATGCTTCTTGTAGAAGACAATTTGCTTAGCCATGATGTCGAGTTCGTCCTTATTGAAGGTCCTGAAGTCGAATTCATAGCCAAACGCACCGATGCAGTTGAGATTGAACCTATCTTCTAAGGAAGCGAATGCGTTTTTATCCGGAATTGGGCAATAATCTCTGGAAACATGAGCGCCTATCGTCGATTGCGGATACCCAGAAATCGTTCCGGTTGTAATAAAGGTCCTAACATAGGAATTGGTATCATCGCTACCCCAAATCTGAGGAGTGTAGTAAAGCGCGCCTAAATCGAATCTTCCACCGCCTGAAGCACACCCCTCGAAAAGGATGTTCGGGAAGCGTTTCATAAGTCTTTCAAGCAAATCGTAAGAACCATACATCGTCTTATAGAGGAATTCTCCAGAAGCGATGCCGGTCGAAGAGTACATGTCGTTATGGAAGCGGTTGTAGTCCCATTTAACGTAATCCGGTTTTATTTCCTCGAACACTTGAGACAAAGATTCGTAGAGATAATCGACAACGGCAGGGTTAGCCATATCGATCATCAATTGATGTCTTCTCTCAATCGGCTCTCTCCCCGGGATCAAGCAAGCGTATTCTGGATGATTCTTGTATAGATCGGAGTTAATACAAATCATCTCAGGTTCAACCCAGATACCAAACTTAAGTCCGATTGCCTTGATCTTATCGACGCACGATTTCATGCCATCCGGGAATTTTTCTTTGTCGACGAACCAGTCGCCAAGTCCTCCGGAATCGTTTTTTCTATTAACGAACCATCCATCATCCAAAACGAACAGTTCGACCCCAACGCCTTTAGCAATCTTCGCCATATCAAGCAAAGCTTGCTCGTTTACGTTCATACCGACGCCTTCCCATGTATTGAAAACGATCGGCCTATCTTTTAAGGCGAAGTTTGGATTAATGACGTTATTCAAAGCGAAACGATGCATCTCTTTCGTGAGCTCGTCTTTATTTTTAGCAGTCACAAAAACGGATTCTGGGGTGATAAACGATTCGCCAGGCAAAAGCTTGTACGAAAAAGCGAAGTCGTTGATACCATTCATGAATGTAGCGTGAGCGCGAGAATCAACCTCCAAAAGTTCTTTGTGGTTTCCGCTGTATATAAGGTTGAATGCATAGCACACGCCCCCGTTCTTTTTGTCGATCAACTGAACGTAGGGATTATGTTTGTGGGACGAATGTCCAACTTTTGAATCGACGGAATAAACGCCATTCACGACTTCGGTTACATGTCTGCTTCTTTCAAATAGCCAAGCACCATCGAAGCTCTCGAATTCCAAATCGTTTGAATTTATTGGGAGTTCCAAGGAGAAAAGCCTTTTTATGGAGCAAGGCTTCTTGCCTTTATTAACAACTTCTTTCTTAGAAGCAATGACATTAGACCCCTCCACTAAGGAATAGTAATGATGAAGCTCTAAGCCAAGAACCTCGTCTTCCTCGATGACTTCCAAGGTTTCTTTGACGTTTCTAGTATGAGGGCCTTTGATCTCTTTTGGACCGTTAATGATGTTGAATCCTTTGTAGAAGAAACGATTAACGAGAGTGTTGTCCGAATTTTCTATCAGAAGAAGCGGCTCGCAATTGTTGCCGTTTCCGTATGTAGAAGAAATAAAGAAGTCGGGGTTGTAATCATCGTTGGAACCGTGAGCTGGAAGCAAAAGCGCACTTGGCTCCAATTTCGGGCAATTCTCTTTTAAACCATAGTAAAACTGGGTGATAAACTTTTTGCCTTTATTAAAAGGGGTTCTAGCGTCTTCGTATGGTTTAATCTCAAACGCTAGTAAAAGATCGTTTGTTTCAATGAGGAGAAAATTGTCCTGTTGTCTAATCATATTATTAATCCTTTACGCGACACGTATGTCTATTTATAGAGGATTGGAAGCGGAAACGATGAGGTGCCACTGATTAACGCAGATGGCTTCTTCGTCTTTGATGGTGTTATACGGAAGAATTGTTTCTTCGAGTTCTTCGATCTTGTTAACAGTGCCGGAAAGATAGGCATCTATTAATTCGATCGCGGAAAGCATTCTCTGTCTTAAGCCACCGAGTCTTGAGTCTTGGATTTCGTATCCAAAAGGCTTGTTTTCCTTATACCACATAGCCTTATAGTCTTTGGTGAAAACGTCGAGTTTTTTGACAGCAACTTTGATTTTAGCGGCGGTTTCTTTCATGCCTGCCTTATCTCCGGCTTTATATTGAGCTCTAAGGTTTTTGCCTAAGGTCACTTTCGTGGCGAGAAGATCGCACATGGAAGCATATGTCTTGAACATATATCCGTATTCGGAAGATTTCTTCGCCAATTTCTTAAGGACTAAATACTTTTCGGCATATTTCTTTTCATATTCGTCTTTGACTCTGGTGTCATATAAGCCAAGAAGAACATCTTGATACATGAAGAACAAAGAGTTGTTCTCAAACGGCAATAAGTCGTCGTTAAGTCTATTCGGGGTTTCAAGCTTAAGCCATTCATCAAGCGTTAATCCGGTGACGGCCTTAAGAATCTTGGACGTTTTCTTATCGGATCCGTTTCCATAGTCAAACGCGCAGTACTGAGCTAAGCCGGGGACATAAGAAAGAGCAGCGGCGCCGGCATTGGAATCTCCCCAAGTCGTGCAGAAGACGCTCTTAACTTTATTTTTAATAGCCATCTTTAAAGCTGCATCGTTTCTAACTTTGGACGGAGTGATGTTTGGAACCATGCCGACCCAACGGATAAGACCGCCGGCGAAGGTGACAGGCTTGCCGGTATCTAACGCCGTTTTCATATTGTTGTCGTATCTCTTCGTGTAATCGTCGTAATAATTCCAATACACGAGGTCGACATTCGGCATCGATTCTTTGATGGCGTCGTCGAACTTTCCTTCGAAGTTATACCATTCGCCGCCCTTGAATTTGGAATCGACCTTAAAGAACATATCGATCCACATCATCGGGGTGAAGTCGTATTTTTGGCAGATCTCAACCACCCTATTTAGGTGCTTAAGCAAATAAGCCTTTTTATCAATGAGACGATGCTCGTTCATAAAGGCCGTGAAACCAAGGTCAATAGCCTCGTCCATGCCGATGTGAATATATTTAGATGAATAATATTCGCGGCAAGTTTTAATCATCTTCTCGATGAAAGGGTATATTGCTTCGTTTTCGACGTTGAGGGTAAAACCGGTATCGGCCAAAACGGAATAAGGAGCCCATTTAATGGCACTGTTGAGATGTCCTAAAGTCTGGATGCAGGGAACGACATCAACGCCCAATTCGGTGGCGTATTCGACAATCTCCTTGATTTCGTCTTTGGTATAACGACCCCTTAGATATCCAAAGTAAGGCTCATCCTTCATTTCATAAGTGTCTTCGGTATAAAGCATGAAGCGGTTCAAACCCATCAAGGCATGGGTCAAAATGACTTCTTTTACGGTCTTGATATTGAGGACTTCGTTTCTTGAACAATCAAACATCGAACCGTTGTACTCGAACTTGCTGTTCTCGCTGATCTCAAAAGTATCTTTCTTGATGTTTTCCTTAAGGATGGTCAATCCGTAAAAAGCGGTGACAAGTTCACTGTAATAAACGGTAACGTCATTAAGGTTTCTTGTAACGGTAACAGCGTGCTCTTTGTTTCCTTCTTTGAAAATGACGTTCAAGTTGTCGGCCAATTTCAAAAATTCTTTGGCTTCTTTAACAATTTCTTTGTTCAACATAATCATTGTCCTTCGGTTAGGTAAATCATACCAAATATCGAAGACTTAAGGTCTTCAAAGCACAAAAATTATAAATGTTAGCAACATTTGAATTACAAAAAACTTTATTAGAAACAAGACTCAATTGCTTTGCGTATCTTTTTGACACAAAAGGATAAAAACTTATCAAGTCTCAGGCGGCAAAGGCTTTTGCAAATGCCAAAAAATAAATGAAAAGCCTAACAAAAACGGAGATATTGTTTGTTTTTATATCTCGAGTGGGTATTATGAGCGGCATGAGTTTTTTTGATTTTATTAAGAATTTCTTCTGCTTTAAGAATGATTTCGGCGGCAATTATTTAGATACCACCCACATCATATTGGCTTCAATAGTGTCGCTAATAACCATATTCTTGGGCGTTTTCTTCGGAATTAGGCATCGCGATAGAGACGAGAGGGCAAAAACAAAGTTTATCCTCCCATTTGCGATAACCATGTGGTCATTCCACCTTGTCCGTATGGTCATGATTGTCGTTAGGACCTATGCCTCAGGCGGAAATGGATGGTTCCAACTCCTTCAATGTGACTTGCCGTTATTCCTTTGCGATATCCAATATTTCGCATTGGTCGCCATTTGCTTTGCTAAAGGAAGACTTAAGAAAGCCGGCTTAGATTTCTGCCTTTGCTTAGGAATTCTTTCATTCGCCATGGGCGTCTGGCTTAACGCCGGAACATATTCAGGCACCGCATGGTGGACTTCCTCTTATATTTACGAGATGGTCGTCCACGCAATACCGGGCGGATTATCCCTCTACATCGCTTTCTCAAAATCCGGTTCATTGAAGCTGAAGGACATTTGGGTCACTTTCCTCATATTGCTCGTTTTTGAGGCGATTGCCTTGACGCTAGACTACACAATCGACTCCAACTACATGTTTTTCAAAAGCGACGCAGGAACCCCGTTCTCCATCTTCGCCAACTGGGCCAAAGGCAATACACCGCTATACTCCTTCTTCGTTTGGTGCGGAATGACGGTATACGTGGCGCTTTATTACTCCATTTGGGAATTGGTGGCATTCATAGTTGGCAAAATAAAACAATCCAAGAGAGCATAATCGAGAATCTAAACACGCCTTCTAAGAGGCGTTTTATTTAGTCGAGTTGAAAAAGGGTTACCCTCACTTATAATCACGAAGAAAGGGTTCGATCAATATGAAGGTTTTAATACTCAATGGTTCTCCACGCCATAACGGCAATACATCAATTGCGATTAGGGAGATAGTTTCAACTCTCAATCAGGAAGGAATTGAAACGGAAGTCATTAACGTAGCCAATAAACCAATGGGAGGCTGCTTAGCCTGTGGATATTGCCACAAAAACGGCCACTGCGTCCAAAATGATTTGGTTAATGAAATAGCGCCCAAATTCGAAGAAGCAGATGGCCTAATAGTGGCTAGCCCCGTTTATTACGCATCAGCCAACGCCAACTTGGTTGCCGTCCTGCAACGTCTTTTCTATTCGACTCGCTTTGATAAATCGATGAAGGTCGGAGCCTCTATCGTATGTGCCCGCCGCGGAGGGTGCTCTTCCACGTTTGACGAACTCAACAAGTTCTTCCTCATATCAAATATGCCAGTCGTTCCAAGCCAGTATTGGAATTCGATTCACGGTCTTCTTCCAGGAGAAGCCGAAAAAGACGGAGAAGGAAAACAAACGATGCGAGCCCTGGCAAGGAACATGGCCTTCCTCATAAAATCAATTAAGTTGGGCAAGGAAAAATACGGCCTCCCAGACAAAGAAGAACGCATCTCCACCCACTTCATTCATTAAAAGCGACCAAAAAGAATAAAACCGCCTCAGCAAAGGCGGTTTTTATGCATTGGTCAAATCAGATAATTTGAATTTCTTAAGCCTTCTTAAGGCGATAAGCGTCATCAACGCCACCAAAGCGATCGTAATAGGTATAGATACAACGACGGATAAGATATTCGGGGTGTGGATGAAATACAAAATCTTTGATTCGAGCGACACCTGCCCATACCAGCCAAGCAAAAGACCGAATCCTGTTCCGATAAACAAGGAAATGAAGGTTTGCAAAATAGAGTCGTAATAAACATATTTCGCCGCCTCACTCCGTGAATATCCATTAATCATGACCGTAATTATGTCGCGTTTTTTCTCTTCAACGTTGGTAAGCAATAAATTGAGGATTACAAATAGCGACAACACGGCGGTCGCAGCCAAATATAACGAATAGCAAATGGTCAAAACCATATTGAAAATGCCAACGTCAGATTGAGAGCGGCCGTAATAATCTAGCGAATACATATGCCCCTCAACCTGATTCGCTTTTTCGTAGAATGTATCGAAATCACATTTCGATCTATTGACCAAATACGAATTAGGACGGGCTTCTTCGCCGAAGGCCTCTTTGTATGTTTCGGCATCGATGAACAAAATGCAGTCATAGTTATAAAAACGATAAAAGCCGGTAGTCGTTGATGTGGCCGAAAGCCCGGATGTCTCCACTACTTCAACCTCGGATTCGTTTGGACACTTAAAATCCTGTTGATAGCTCTCAGGGAGCCAAATGCCCTTGTGATCGAAAGAAGGATTGTTCGCAGACGGATCCATGTGAATGAGTGCGTCGAAAGAGGCGTTATCGAAATAGACGATAATATTCCCGATGAAAGATTCGTGGCCTTTGATCGTTATGTTGCAAGAATCGAAGTATATTGGCGAATATTCATCGTTTTCTTCTTTGAAGAAATTCTCAATGTTTTCTTTTGCTTGAGGAACGTTCGAATTCACGTATGAAATCGTGTCGAAATGGAAATATTCTGCATATTGTTTGTTGAATGAATCCGCCACGGTGAACTTCAAAGAGAAAGAGGCGATAAGAAGAGCCAAAGAAGATGATATGCCAAGAATCATGGCAAACGTTTTCTTCCCATCTGCGAAGAAACCATCCAAAACCGTCTTCATAAACAACGAGTTCTTGGATTTAGCTGCGCTTCTTTCACGCTGCTTCGAACTTCTTTTTCTTGTTTTGCTTTCCCCGTGAAGCAATGAGATAGCGTTCTTTTTGATAACACCTCGGCAGGCAAAGAAAGTGATAAGTCCAATAGAGACGACGGATATAGCGGCGATTATAAGCATTAATCTCCAGTCAAAATACGTCACAACACGAGGCAGCGTGAAGCTTTTGTGAAGAACCGATGGAACCAAAATCGTTTCCAAAATAACCGACATGCCATTTCCAAAAATAACCGCCAAGAGAACACCGGCTAAAGAAAAGACCAAGTAGTTGAAAAGCATCTCTCTTCTAGTGAACCCCAAAGCTTTTTTAGTGCCGATCAATACCGATTCATCGACCACGAGTCTCGTAATTACGGAGAAACAAATCAAAATGGAAATAGCGAAAAATACGCCTCCCATGGCGTATCTATCATCCAAGAACAAATTGGACAAAACCGTGACGACAGAGGTTCCAAGAATGCTGTTTTTCTTACCAAAAGAAACGTTCTTTTCCAAAGCATTCAATTGATTGCCAATAACGTTAACGGCGATATCGAACAACGGATCGCTAGCGTATTGCTCAGGCGTTATATAGCCATGCGAATAAAGAAAATCTTTAGCAAATTGCCTAACGGCCAGATCAGAGTTAAAAGCCGTGACGTAATCGATTGTGGTTTTGAGATTGCTCTCCGCGTACGCTTTAACCTTCGCCGCCAGTTTCTCCGATTCGTTAATGTATTTCTCGTCGAAATATTTATATTGTTTCAGCTCATTGCTTCTTAGATAAAGACCATTGAATCCGCTCGCCGTTATTGTTTGATTGAAAGATGCGTATGGGGCATAAAAAACAGCGTTTACAGGAATGCCGTTGCTTGTATCTAAAGGATGAACGTTGGGGGAATGGTTCAACGGATTGCCTGTCGTAACAAACGCGGTTACGACAAAGCTCTCGGTTTTGAAGTTAAGCGTGTCATTTAAATCGGTAGAAGAAATGCTTTCGGAAAAAGCTAACGCCCTTAGAAAACCAATTTCATTCTTTCTTGTGAAACTGATTTGATCTCCGATTGAAATCCCTAACGCATCCGCGCACCTTTCGAAAATAGCAATCTCATTCGCCTCTACTGGGACCTTTCCATTAGTAACAACGCACTTTGAAACATCGGAAGTAATAGAAGTAATCGAAGCCGTAAATTTTTTCTCTCCGAAAGTGAAATCATCACTAACAGTGAAATAACCTTCTACTTCATCCACTCCATCGATGTTGTTAAAAGACTCGACATCGTTTTGAGTCACGAGCGACGAGGTCGCCACATTAACGTCATAAAGATTGGAGTCGCAAAATATTCCATCGATTGAATGAAGGATCGAGTTTCCCGTGAAATCCAAGCCTTGGAACAACGTGATTGCCAAAAACAAGAACACCGTCAGGGAAATAAAACCAACAATGTTCTTCTTTATATTTTTGATTAGCTCAATCAACTTAATTTTCATGCTACCACTCTAAATCCGTGGCCTTGGCCGGATTCCTGTTAGAGATGATTTCGTGAATCTTTCCGCCTTTAACGCGGACAATCCTGTTCGCCATCTTCGCGATTTCTTCATTGTGGGTGACCATAAAAATAGTCGCGCCGTTTTTATAGACGTTCTCCAAAACCGATAAGACTTCGATACTTGTCTTGTAATCAAGAGCGGCTGTCGGTTCGTCGGCCAAAATTAAAGCCGGTTTTTTAACTAAGGCTCTAGCTATAGAAACCCTTTGCTGCTGTCCGCCGGATAGCTCGGACGGGTAATGGTTTTTCTTATCTTCGAGGCCGACCAGGCGCAAGGCTTCCACCGAATCCATCGGATCATCGACCAATTCAGCGATAAGATCCAAATTCTCTTTTACAGTCAAATTCGGCATTAGGTTATAAGCCTGAAAAATAAAGCCGAGATTGTATCTCCTAAAATTAGTTAGTTCTTTTTCTCCGGCATTAGAAAAATCAACCCCATTAAAAACAATGGATCCGGAATCAACCGTGTCCATGCCGCCGACAATATTTAGAAGCGTGGATTTGCCGCAGCCAGACTTTCCAAGAAGGACAACGAATTCGCCTTTATAAACATCGAGGTTGAGGTTCTCGAATATCTTCGTGGGGAACCCGCCAGTGTTATAGGTTTTGCAGACATCTTTGATCTCCACCAAAACCTCTTTGTCGTCCCAATCAAGTTTATAGCGGCCAAGAGTCGCTATCTTTGTTGCGGACAAGATGTTGATGAGCTCTAACATCTCGAGTTCTTCGTCGGTGAAATTGGAACTATCGCTAATGATTTCCATTACGCCCAAAGAGCCTGTTTTATCCTCGATCAAAGAGCAGTGATAGGACTTGATGTTTATCCCTTTGTATAGTTCTTTGATTTCCTCGTTTGGATTGGACTCAAAATCAATAATCGATTTGCCGAAGCCGTCTTCAAATACTTTTCCGACGATGCCCTCGCCCGTTTTGTATCTTTTCTTGATAAGGTCCACGGGGCAATTGGAAAAATAAGGCCTCAATAATCCTTTATTATCCTTCAACCAAATAACAGCGTATTTGGCGTTTAGGTACTCGGAAATGATTTTGAAAATATGGTCGATGACTTCCTCTAAATCTTTGGAAGAACCTATCGCGTCGTTAACCTCGGAAATTAGCCTGAAGTGTTTCTTTAATATCGAATCCATTTTTGTTTTCCCAGCGTTTTAAATTCTACAAACTTTTAATGATTATTCATTAATTTTGTCCAAAAAAAGCGGCTTCCACCGCTTTATTTGTTTTTTGATTTTATTGAGCTGCTTGTAGCTTCTTCGCTTTGATATTCGATTTGACTTTGATCTTGATGTAAGAGTAGAGGCCCAAGGCGGCGTAAGTAATGATGACGCTGATCACGCGATACAAAGTCTCTGTTCCGTCAAACATTTCCATGTAGAACTTATCGAAATGGGTCGGGGCTTTAAGGACGAGAACCATGAACAAGTCAGTAATGAAGAAGGCGAGGAAGTGCCATAAATAGATATCCATGGAGTTCGCGCCGACGAAAGCGAACATTCTAGAAATCGGATTGTCTTTGATTTTGGATAACCAATAAGACGCATACATAACGATGTAGGAGAAAGATAAGCCACAGATGTAGGTTACGATAACGCCGAGGAACATCGGCTCTCCGTAAGAACTTCTAACGAAGCCACGTCCAGCGTATCCGGGATAAACAACGGACACGACGGAAGGAATTATCGCCAAGATAAGCAAAGTGATTTGCCACGGTAATCTCTTTGAGGTGAATAGTTCCGTCTTCTTCATGTAATATCCGGCTATCATACATGCCGCAGCGTAAAAGCCTCTGCCTAATCCAACCGGGAGTTGAATCATGCCCGGGATAGTTTCAATACCGCAAAGCAAGAGGAAGCCAAGAACGGCTAAAATATCCAACCAAACACGATCCGGCCTATATTTGAAGTAGAAATACAACAAGATGTCGGCGCTAAATAATGCTGGTAAGAACCAGAGGTGGCAGGACATTGAAAGAATGATGTCGAGATAACCTGGAGTCTGCGTTTTCTGAGGAAGGCATTCTGCGATGAATTTTCCAAACTCACCAATGGAAGGCAAATTCACAAAGCTTCCATAGGTGGCGCCTAACAATCCTGGGAATAAAAATTGCCAGTTACCGTATCCAAAAATGTAACCACGGGCTATTTCTATGCCAACATAGATTCCCATAGCGATCCAAAACGGAACCATTAGACGCTTGAGTTTTTTGACAAAGAATGTTTTGAAGTTGTCTTTGCTCGGCCTAAAGGTGTAGCCCGAAGCGATGAAGAATCCTGGCAAAACAAATATGCCAATGTTGTCTGGCAAAATCGTGCGATGGCCGAGCAAAACAAAAAGGATGCATATGGCCCTGAAAAAATCGATGAATATCTCACGTTTCTTTTCTACTTTTTCTTCCATTGTTATCGTTCCTTTAAATGACTGCGCTCAATGATAAACAATCAAACCTCTTCTTTGAAGAGTGAACTCTTCGTTCGTGCCATTAGTAACAAATAAAAAGTCTAGAGGAGGCTGTATCCCTTGTTTAACAAGGTGGAATCATCGCCGCACAGCGTTAGGATTCCCATTACAAGATGGGCTTTCAACACGGCTGAGGGATTCGACTCCTAATTTACATTGTGGGAAACGCGCAATGACCTCTAGACAAAAATAAGGTAATACAATTTGACGAAAAAGATAAGGGCCTAAGCAAAGTTTTCTCGAATTGTCATTCAAGGCCATAGCTGGTGATGACGACGCCATCTTTTTTGACCCTGAATTTGCATTCAGCGATATCCTCAGCAACCGGGCCTTCGTATTCGATTTCGACATTTGTGTAGTTCACACCATTCAAACGCAAGAAATTGTTCAAAACGGTTGTGCCGTCGGTGTCGAGCAATTCGATTAAGGCGACGTTTGCAAAGCTACCACTTGTCTTAAACGAGGTGGTTTCGTTCCATTTCTTCCACCCGATGACGGCGTCTTTGCTAGAAGTGTATGGGTACCAAATCATGTCGGTATCATAATGAACGGTTTTCCCAATCGGCCCAGACATTATGCTAAACGTCTTATTAGTTTCGTCTACGTTAGAAATCATGTTAGAACTCCAATCTTCCTTAAACGTTCCGTCCGCAGAAATCTTGATGGACTTCGCATCTACGAGCGAAGGAGGAGTTAGTCCGCTTTCGGAGACTTTGAATCCTTTATAATCGCCCAAGAATTCTTTTCCGGCATATTTTCCGGTTTCAGCTAATTCGACTTCGATATGAATTTTGTCATCCGAGAAGAACGTGTTAACCAAAATTAAATATTTATATATATTGTTGCCTTTTTCGGTTTCAGAAAGCCTGATGGTTGCGGCAAACGGATCCACGAGGGAATAGCCATTGAACGATTCGTAGTTGGCCGTTACGCTGGCGATCTCATAATCTTTCTTTTTGGACTCATCGATTTCGACGGTTACATAAACGCCTTTTCCAGACTTGAACGTATTCGTTATATCCCCGTCTTTGTTCCTAATAACGGCGGTTCCAATATTTGGGTAATTAAAGGATACGTCTACCGTGAATTCGTTTTCTTCGGCACTCATCGTGATATCGACGTTTCTTGATGGCATTACGAATTCATAAGCATTGTAGACATCCACTACTTGGCCTTCGGAATCTTTAATTTCCAATTCAACGTGCGTAGCTTCGAATCCGTTCGCAAAAACTTTGACGTTCTTGCAAATGGCAAGTTTATTCACCAAAACGTAAACGGTGTCCCCCACATTCGCGGATGTGGATAAATCGGAAATATCAACGTTG
>JAKSUL010000042.1 GCA_024409055.1 Bacilli bacterium | reverse complement strand
AGTTTTCAAAGATCAATCGCACACAGCCGGCTCTATCCGGCGAGGTCTCCCTCGAAATGTGTGCTCGGTTATTATCCTCGTCTCTGAGTCAAATGCCAATAGGGAATTTAATTATTTTTAAATTTCTTTAGCGCTCTCGGAGAAGTGGACGTTGCTTCTATAACCATTTTTGGGAAGCAACTTGCAAGATATTACTCTTATCGTTTTGGCCAGTCAACCACTATTTCATTTATTTTTTAAATAAATAAAAAACCGTCTCCCAAAACCCAATTCAGGCGACGGTTTCTATGTTTCTTTAGCCTAAAATCTCTTAGACCAAAGTCCATGGAGGTTGCAATATGCGTAGACTTCAACGGCTTTTTCTTTTTCTTCAAGGTGGAAGACGGCTTTTGGAGCGTCCCCTGGCTTTAGATTGACGCGATAAACGCCTTTGTTTGTCTCAAGGACAACGAATTGGATGAAATGAGGTTCGATCATCGGATGAGCGATTGATCCGATGGAGATTTCGACTGTGTTCCCAGATATCACGACATCCGGGACGTGTTTCTCAAAAGCGGCGTCGACAGTGTTTGGAATTAATTCTTCCATATTCTCTCCACAGCAAACGAGAGAAACACCTTTATCGACGAGCTTTTCGGCGACATTGCCACAATGGGCACAACGGTAGAATTTGAGCATGTCCTTTCTCCTTTAATAAATGCGTGTGTATATGCGTGCGTGCGCGTATGCACGCAAGCCTTCCACACCTTCATTATGTGGAGAAAAACGAATATTTACATCTCAAACGATAAGCGGGTTTTTTCTTCCCAAACCATCCCCTCTATCGGAAGGGGACCGTTTTTGCCCAACAATTTGGTCTGAGATTTAATAATTCCGATTTCTTCTTTTGATAGGCCAGCCTTTTTAGACAAAGAAATATCGAACCAAATCGACATCTTGGTCCTTAATAGATGTTTCTTAAATAAAGAAACATATTCTTTCTTGCCTAAACCGTCTGCGTAATGTCTAGCTAAGGCAAAAGTGACTAGGTGTTGTTCCGCCCTATCTTTCCTTTTTTGGTTGGTGAGGGTTTCTCCCTCTGATTTTCGATAATGGTAAAGCCTATCTTTTATCAAGACGACTTTTTCGCATTTGCTCATAGCTGCGAAATTAATTGGGAAATCCTCGAATAACTGGCCATTCGGGATTTTTATATCTTCCATAGCTTGGAGGATTATTTCTTTCTTATAAACCTTCGTCCAAAAGAACCCCCTAATATTGGCATCCGCCAAAAGCTGATCGCAAGCCTTTAGCCCAGAAAACACACCAATCTTAGTTCTAAATAGATTCTTCGATTCCTTTCCGTTCGGGCTGATTCTATAAAAAGAGCAATCCGCCATATCGGAAGAAGTTTTATCTAACGCATCCACCATCTTTTCGCAGAAAGAAGGAGAAATGTAATCATCGCCATCCAAAAACCCGATATATTCCCCTTGAGCGGCATCAATAGCCATCTTTCTCGAGGCAACTAAGCCAAGTCTTTCTTTGTTATAAATGACTTTTATGTTCTGCTTGCCTTCGTATTCTAAAAGGAGCGATTGGCAATCCCCATAGGGAGGATCCACCACCACTATCAACTCCTTTTCGGAATCCCCCGTTTGAGAAACAAACGAATCCAAGGCGATTTTCAAATAATTCGGATCGTTTTTGTATAAAGGGCAAATCAAAGAAATTTTCATTAAGAGTATTTTACATTCCTTTGTAGCCAGTTGTTTACCAACATTAAATAATTGTGATTTTTTATGAAAAGGTTGAACGACCGCGAAAAAAGGCACCGTTTTCGCAAACGATGCCTATTTTGTTTTTTATCTTCTACTTTTTCCACCCATCACGATGAGAAGGAAATATAGAACGCGGATGAATATGATGACAAAGTCACCATACATAATGAAGGCACAGTATAGAGCCAAGTTCTTTTGAAGAGCGCCTTGTTCAATAATCTGCGCACATCTAGCACCGTCAATGCCGGCCACCAAGATGGTGATGACAAGGACAATCATGCTAGCGACGATGTTCATCATGAGATACTGCGTCCATCCTCCGAAAAAGAGGGCGAATATCGATGCAACTAGTAGAATCAAGACAGCGCCGATTCCAAATCCCGCCATAGCGGTCAAGATGGGGTGCGCGCCTTTGCACTTAGCGCCAATCACAAACATGATCGTGAAGGCAAGGGCGGTGATGGCTAACGCCATTCCCATTGTCTTGAAGTCGATGCCAACAAGCATGAAGCTCGATAGGAACACGCCCATCAAGCAAGCGTAGACGATATATGGTGGCCAAGCGCTTTTTTGCCCCTTCACGATGACTTTACTAATGACGAAGGAGTCAATGAGAAGTCCAACGAAGGTGGCGATCATAATCACTATATAGGTGATTGCAACTGCGCCTTGAGCATCAGTGGATAAATCCGGGCTTCCTAGAAGGAAGGAGAAGAGGAACGAAGTGCCAAATGCGACAAATGCGGAGAGAAGAAGCCCCAAAGCCATATATAGATATGACTTGGCTAGCGTTAAGTTAGTCGAGAGGCTTTCTTCGCTATATTCGTAGTTGTTGGTTGTTGCCATGATTAGCCAATGAGGTTATCGATGAGGGCTTTGTAGGAGTCAAGCTTCAAAGAAGCTCCACCGACGAGCGCACCGTCGATATCTTCCATGGACATATAATCGTGGATGTTTTCCGGCTTAACGGATCCGCCGTAGAGGATACGGATATCCTGGGCGACAGCACCAAACATACCTTCGAGGGTTTTACGGATGAATCCGATGGTTTCCTCGGCGGTTTCTTTGGTGGCGGATTTGCCGGTGCCGATGGCCCAAATTGGCTCATAGGCGATGACGACTTTGGCAGCCTGTTCCGGGGTAAGGTCCTTCATGCCGGCTTTGATTTGCTCAGCGACCCATTCATTGGTTTTGCCTTCTTCATAGGTGGCAAGAGATTCACCGCAGCAATAAACCGGGGTGATTTCGGCGG
Source organism: Bacilli bacterium (assembly GCA_024409055.1). Classification (GTDB taxonomy): domain Bacteria; phylum Bacillota_I; class Bacilli_A; order RFN20; family CAG-826; genus Alloenteromonas. The sequence goes on along the minus strand of JAKSUL010000042.1, from coordinate 11,067 downwards.
CTAAAAGGGCCTTGATTTTGGCGTTGCACTTTTCGGAGGTCTCGGCGTCGTATTCGCGACGTTCGGAGTGGCCGATGATGCAATAGGTGACTCCAACTTCCTTAAGCATAGGGATGGAGACTTCGCCGGTGTAAGCGCCATGATCATACTGGGAGCAGTTCTGGGCGCTGACGATAAGACCTTTCGGGGCGTATTTGACGACCGGGCAAAGGCAGACGAATGTCGGGGCGACGCCGACATCGACATTGTTATCGATGGCTTTTTTGACCATCTCTTCGCAAGAGGAAGCGAACTCTTTGGCCTCAGACGGGGTCTTGTTCATCTTCCAGTTGCCGAGTAAAAGTTTTTTACGCATTGTTATGATTTTCCTATCTAATTAGCGAAGGACGTCAACACCCGGGAGGTGGCCATCATTCTCGATCATTTCGAGGGAGGCTCCGCCACCGGTGGAAACGTGGCTGAATTTGGACTTGTAACCAAACTGCTTGACGGCAGAGGCGGAATCACCACCACCACAGACGGTGAAGGCTTTTCCTTCGATCTTGGCGATGGCTTCGCAAACGGCGATGGTGCCGGCCTGGAAGTCTTCTTGTTCGAAGACGCCCATCGGGCCGTTCCAGAAGATCATGTGAGCCTTGAGGATTTCGTTGGTGTAGAGCTCGCGGGTCTTCGGACCGATGTCGAGTCCTTCGTATCCTTCCGGAATTTGTTCGACGACTTTGATTTCGCCTTCGGCACGCTCAGCGGGATCGAAGTGCTGGGCAACGACGGAGTCGACCGGGAGAAGGATCTTGCCAGAGGCATAGCACTTCTTGGCGTAGTCGAGCTGGTCGAGTTCGCACGGAGAGGTTCCGATTTCCTGTCCGAGCGCTTTCTTGAAGGTGTAAGCCATGGCGCCACCGATGATGATCTTGTCGCACTTGGCCAAGAGGGTTTCGATGACTTTGATCTTATCGGAGACTTTGAAGCCGCCGAGGATGGCAACGTAAGGACGATCTTCAGCCTTGACCTCGACGCAACGGGTGAGGTTATCGACTTCTTTGATCATGAGGTAGCCTTCAGCAACCTGTTTGCCTTCGGCCTTGAGGATGGACGGGACTCCAACAGTGGAAGCGTGGGCGCGGTGAGCGGATCCGAAAGCATCCATGACGAAGGCGTCAACGAGGGAAGCCCATTCAGCAGAGAGGGCTTCGTCGTTCTTTTCTTCGCCCTTTTCGTAACGGGTGTTCTGGACAACGAGGATTTCGCCTTCGTTAAGAGCGTTAACGGCGGCTTTGAGGGTTTCGCCACGGGTTTCGGCGCAGAAGCTGACTTTGACCGGGGCGACGATTTCGCCAAGACGAGCGGCGATCGGAGCCATGTTGTTAGCGGCCTTCTGGGCTTCGACGACTTCCGGGGCTTCCTTGTGTTTGATCTTTCCAAGGTGGCTCATGAGGACGACTTTGGCGCCCTGAGCGACTAAATAATTGATGGTCGGAAGAGCGGCACGGATACGGTTGTCATCACGGATGACGCCATTTTTCTGCGGGACATTGAAGTCAACGCGGACTAAGACCTTCTTTCCTTTGAGGTCTTTGAGTTGTTCGACTGTAGTTAACATATTTATATGTTCTCCTTAAACGGCTTAATATTAGCACCCTAGTATTTAAGCTTCCATAAAAACTACTATGTAAGTTTTTAAATATAAAAGCACCCCTATCGCTAGAGGTGCCTTTATTGGTTTTTTAGAGAAGCTAATTAGCAGCCGAGGACCTTGGCGTAAACGCGAGCAAGGCGGACGTACTGGCAGGTGAAGCTGTACTCGTTGTCGTACCAGGAAACAACTTTGACGTATTGCTGTCCATCCGGATCATCATAGATCATGGTCTGGGTGGCGTCGAAGATGGAACCGTTGGTGTTGCCGAGGATATCGCTGGAGACGATTTCGTCTTCGGTGTATCCGAGAACGCCCTTGAGGTTGCCGTTGGCGGCTTCCTTCATAGCGGCATTGACTTCGGCCGGGGTGACTTTCTTGTCGAGGAGCAAGGAGAGGTCAACGAGGGAGCCATCGGTGACAGGGACACGGATAGCACCGCCCATGAGACGGCCCTTGAGTTCCGGGATGACGAGGTTGATGGCCTTGGCAGCGCCGGTGGTTGTCGGAACGATGTTGCCGGCAGCGGCACGTCCACGACGGAGGTTGCCTTTGGCAAGGTCGAGGATGGTCTGGTCGTTGGTGTAGGCGTGGACGGTGGTCATGAAGCCGCCTTTGACGCCGAACTGCATGAGAACGCTCATGACAGGGGCCAAGCAGTTGGTGGTGCAGGAAGCGCCGGAGATGATCTTCTGATCAGCGGTGAGCTTGTTGCTGTTGACACCGTAGACATAGGTCGGGATCTCTTTGTCGCTGCTCGGAGCGGAGATGATGACGCCCTTGGCGCCGTTGTCGAGGTGGACTTGTCCGTCGGCTTTGGATTTAAGACGGCCAGTGCATTCGAGAACGATATCGACTCCGTATTCGCCCCACTTGAGGTCGCGCGGATCTTTCTTTCCGAGAACCGGGATCGCTTTTCCTTTGAAGACAAGGTTGTTTTTAGTGATGTTGCCAGCTTCGTCTTTCTCGAGCTCGTAGCTGATTTCATCCTGCATCCATCCACGATGGGTGGTGTCGTATTTGAGGAGATAGGCCAAGGTTTTGGCATCGACGAGGTCGTTGATAGCGACGACTTCGAAATCGCCTTCCTCATAGGCGCGGCGGAATGCAAGACGTCCGATACGTCCGAATCCGTTGATTGCTAGTTTGATGGACATTTATTAAGTCCTCCTTATTAAAAACTGCGGGGTTATTATACAAACAACTAATCTAAGATTAAAGTGTTTAGGTAAAGCGTTACCGAAAAACCGATTACAAGAGTTGATCGAGGTCCACAATTCCTTTGAAAAGGTACTCCAAAGTAATGTTCAAAGACATGCAAATCCTATTAAGAATTTTGACTGTTGGATTCCTTTTTCCTCTCTCCAAATCGCTGAGATAACTCTTCGATAAGCCAGTATCTATCGAAAGGCTGAGTTGGCTTATTCTTTTGACATGGCGAATATAGGCAATTCTTTTGCCGAGTTGGTGCACCACATCAATGCTTTCAAAGCCCTTCACTTAGTCGCCTCCAAATACAACTCGTGGATGCGCCTATAAAGGTGATTGACGTTAGATTTAGTGATAGTCGAGGCTAATTCTTCGCTCAGCATATCGGCAATTTCAAGAAGGCTCGCGTCTTCTTTTTTAAGCCTATATTCCGCCGCTAAGCGGAGTTTGATGTTTCCGTCGAAGAAAGACCAACCTTTATGCTCGACCAAGTATTCGATTTCTTCTTTTTGCCTTTTTCCGGTCGATAGCGTTTTTCCGAAGTTGGCGTTATCTAAATTTTGCTGGCGATTGCCGATGTTGCTGAAATCTCTATCAACGCGGACGTCTTCAAAGCGAAGAGCGCATGAGGTCGCACCGATTTGAATCAGGAATTCGCTGATCGAATCGCTTCTTTTTATGTAGACGATTGTCTGAAGTCTTCTCTTCGCGATTTTACCAACGAATTGATGATTATTGATTTTGTTAAGAACGTGCAAAAACCACTTGGCGTAATTGGCGTCGCTAAAAGCGATTTCCAAATGGTAATTGGAAGTCTTGGGGTCATTTACGGATCCAGAAGACAAAAAGCTTCCGGCTAAATAAGCGGAAGCCAATTCGTCATTGGCCACCAAGTTATGAGGGACTTTGCCTTCCAAAAAAGAAACTTCGAGGTCGCTTAAAATATCGTCCGGATTATCGATGAGGACGTGATATTTCACTCTTTTGTTCAAGCGCATTCCGCGGGTATAGGCAAAACGAAGCGGAACGCCATATAAATCGGTGATGAAGGTGTATAAAGACTTCGCGATTTTTGCGTTTTCACTGCTTAGTTCTAAGCTTTGCTTTCCACCCGAAATGCGGATGTGCCCGTTGTTTTTAATGAAGGCGGAGAGAAGGCTTCTTTTTCTAGCGTCGTTCCAAAATCCAGAAACGATCTCCTCTTTCACCTCTTGGGCGAAGGAAATCGTTTTATTTGGCATCTGGTTCCTTTATGAAGCGATGGAGTTCGCGGTGAATCGCTTCGGTGTTATATCTGAAAGAAAGGCGTTCGGCCAATTTTTCGACAAAATACACGGAACGGTGCTGCCCGCCGGTGCATCCAATGCCGATGAAGACGTAGTTGCGCCCTTCACGTTCAAGCTTATCGAGATAGTACTCAAGATAGGAGGTGATGTTATCCATCATTTCCTTCGTTTCTTTTTGAGAATCAAGGAACTCAATCGTCTCTTTGTCTAGACCTGTGGTATCTCTTAACCCTTTTACCCAATACGGATTCGGGACGATCCTAGTATCGAAAATCACTTCAGCGTCTTGGGGGACGCCATATTTATAGCCGAAAGATGTAAGTATGACCTCCATCTTGTGACCTTCCCCGTCGGAAGTGATCATATGGGCAATCTTGCGAAGCTGATTTGAGCTAAGCCCAGTTGAATCGATATACACGTCAGCGTATTTGCGAACTTTCATGACGTGGTCTTTGTCATCAGCCAAACATTCGTCGAGAGGGATACCAGTCGCTTCAAGCGGATGGACGTGACGAGTGAGCCTATAACGGGCATGAAGCTCTTCGGAAGAGCAGTCGAGGACGATGACTTTCGTCTTAAGGTCTCTTTCCTTTTTAGCGGATAAAATAACCTCCTCGGCATATTGAGGGGCGACCATTAAAGAAACGGATTTGTCTTTGCCGCGTTTTACGCTTTCGATGAAGGAAGGGATGACATCTTCAGGGACATTCTCGACTCTTGCATAGCCCTTTTCTTCGAAGACGTGGGCGAACGTCGATTTACCAGCGCCAGAAACGCCAGTCAAAATGATTAGTTTGTTCATACTGAAAAGTATTATACACAATCACCACGGATTTCGGTGTGTCAATATTTTTTAAGGTTATTAATAAACGAGATAACACCCGTTGCCGCAGTTGCGGCCTCGCCTTCGGCAGTCACAATTTGGCGGAGCTTTTTATCAACGCAGTCGCCACAAGCGAAAACGCCCGGAATATTTGTTTGAGAGTTGCGGTCCACCACCACAAATCCTTTTTCCATGGTTAACCCCATCGTGTAGAGGAAATCCGCTCCGCTTTTTTCGCCGTTTAACGGGAATACGGCTTCGACTTTATATGAGGTTCCGTCCTCTAAAACAAGCTCTTCGACTTGGACTTCACCAGCAACTTTTAGAGCTTTTCCCTCAACGAAAACAACGTTTTCTTTCGATCTCAAGACATTCAAATGAGATTCGGTGCTTTCGATTTTCTTTTCATATACAAAGTAAACTGTTGAACAAAGTCCAGATAGATAGATGGCTTCTTCAACCGAAGCATCGTCTCCGCCCAAGACCGCAACAGGGCAATCTTTATAGAAACGACCATCGCAAGTCGCGCAATAAGAGATGCCGGCCCCTTGGAACTTCTTTTCGTTTTCCAAAGTGGTTTTCTTAAAAGCGATGCCAGTGGCGATTATCACCGCTTTTGCTTGGTATTCGTCAGCGTTCGTCTTAATAGTAAAAACGTCGTTTTCCTTTTTGATTGATAACACTTCGCCATATTCGCTTATCACTCCTAAAGAAGAGGCATGGGAATAGATTTTGGCGGCTAGCTCAGGCCCTGAAATCATCGACTCCGTCGGATAATTGTCGATAGCGTGAATATTCAAAAGTTTTCCGCCTGGAGCGCCTTTTTCAATCAGCAAAGAGGAAAGAGAACTTCTTTTTAGGTATATGCCGGCAGTTAAACCAGCCACTCCGGCTCCGACGACGACCACATCGATTTTCTTCATAGTCCGCTTACCTCCATGAATTCGCTCCACGACATAATCCTCTTCTTGGCCTCCACTCCTTTTGGAAGGTGGCGGGGTCCGTAATCGCAAAGAACGAAATCCATCTTGGCGTTTTTAGCAGCCAAGACGTCATAGTAAGTATCGCCGACATAAAGAGCTTCGTCATTCGATATGCTCATTTGTTCCAAGCATTTTTCTAATGGCTCTGGATTTGGTTTGGCGTTTTTGACTTCATCTCCGCAAACCATACAATCGAAAATTCCTTCTAGACCCGTGAGTTTTAAGGTCATGTTCGATTCGAAACGATATTTGGATGTGCAGATAGCTAATTTATAGCCCTTTTCCTTCAATTCTTTTAAAACCTCTTTCACGCCCGAAACCGCGATAACTGTCTCGTTGTAATATTTGGGGCACAAAGAAAGGAAATACCCTTTGACTTCTTCATAAGGGGCATTTGGGAAAACCTTGGGGATGAACTCTCTTAGCGGCGGTCCCGAGCAATCCAAAAGTTCTCTGATCGAAGGTTTATATTCGGGGCGAAATTTTTCGAAGACTTTCTTCCATGACAAAACGATCATAAGGTCGGTATCGACCAACGTCCCGTCCATGTCGAATATAACGCCTTTGATCATTTATTCACCTAAAGGTTTATCTTCGCCAACCGTGGCTTCGACTTTTGTTTCAACTTTTTTCGTGGATTTTTTAATAGGAGCGACCGCTTCATCGTCAACAACGATGCCCATCTTTCTCCTGTGATTGTCCAATAAATGGAAGAAAACGATGAGTCCAGCGCCGATAACAACGTAAAGAACAGCCCAAATGATGGACCAGTTTCCACCAGACCCCATAAAGAACTCAGAATCGCGAAGAGGCTCCATGATGAAACGGGTGGCGCCATACCAGATAAGATACATTCCGGCTAAATCGCCGCAGGCCAATTTCTTCTTAAGTGGTTTTCCTATCGCGTATTTAATAACGAAGTAACCAATGAAATTGACAACACCTTCTATGAAAAATAGAGGGACATACATTTGACCGCCACTTGGCATTCCGCCGCTAAATCCCGTCGCCATTTGATAACGCATCCAGGTTGGGATGAACATCCATTTAGACATCTCGGTGACGTTTCCATAAACCTCGTGGTTAAAGAAGTTTCCCCATCTACCGATGGCTTGAGCTAATAAGATGGTCGGGATGATAACGTCCATGGCCCATCTCACATTTACGTATTTGCGGCGCAGCCTCATGAAGAGAACGCCCACGATAATTCCACCAATCGCGCCACCGAGGATGGTCAAACCGCCTTCCCAAATGGCGAAAATTCTATACCACTCGCCTTGGGCGCATGATACAGAGAAGGGTTTGAATCCTCCTAGCCAAGATCCATCCGCGTTCCAGGTGGTCGTGGCGTCGCCGTTCCAGTTTCCGATAACGTAGCCAATACGTGCACCGATGATGCCAGAGGGGAAAGCCACTAGCAAAGCAGTGTCAAGGATCCCGTGCTTATTGAATTTCTGGTAGAAAATATGGTCAGAGATCCAATAGCAAACCAAGGCGCCGAAAACAATGAGGACGCCATACCAAGCGATGGAGAAACCGCCGCTAGAGGAAGAACCATATGTAAGCCAATAAATATCGCTATTTCCAATACGGAGACCACCGCTAACGGATCCGCCGAATTGGATGCCTTTTACTAACGGATAATAAAGATGATTGGCAGCGCCTTCTCCAACGAGGATGAAACCTAAAACTACAGCTCCAATCATCGAAAAAAGCATTATGTCAGTATATTTCTGATTTTTTGCGTCTGGAGATTTCTTCCAATATTTGATAACAAAAGAAGTCCAGAGAATCGCATTTCCGGAAAAGAAAAGTAACGCACCAATAATTAGAAGAACATATTCGTACGCCTTGACGTCCCAAGTCCCAAGGATAGAAGCCGAGAGAACAAGAAGAACACCAGCTAGGCCGCTAGCGGCAAAGAAGGCAAGAAGCCTTGCCTCTGTGCTTTTATCCATAGCCAAAGTTTTAGCGTCTTTGATATATTGGCGGATCGTGAAGATTCCAAACCCAATTCCTCCAATGAGGAAGAGGAGCCCGATTATTAATAATACGATTCCCATAGCGTCTCCTTATTTAACCTGCCCTTTATCGTGGGCTTCTTTAAGAGTTTTGGCAAGGAATTGGCCTGTGTATGAGCCATTTTTCTTTGAAACATCCTCCGGAGTGCCCTCCGCGACGATATTTCCGCCCCTATATCCGCCAAGAGGGCCGAGGTCGATAATCCAGTCAGCAACCTTAATCATGTCGAGGTTATGCTCAATGACGATAACGGTATCGCCGTGGTCGACAATCGATTGAAGAACATTGATGAGTCGATGGACGTCATCGCTATGGAGACCGGTCGTTGGTTCATCGAGAACATATAACGTCTTACCCGTCGCCCTACGTTGAAGCTCGGTCGCTAGTTTTACACGTTGGGCCTCGCCGCCTGATAAGGTGGTTGAAGGCTGTCCCAATTTGACATAGCCAAGGCCGACATCGACTAAAGTTTTAATCTTATTGAGGATCTTTGGACGATTTTCAAAGAACTTGACCGCCTCTTCGATTCTCATGTTCAAGACATCGTCGATGTTCTTGCCTTTATATTCGCAAAGAAGCGTTTCTTCGTTATAACGTTTGCCTTCGCATTCGTCGCATTTGACGTAAACATCGGGCAAGAAAGACATGGATATTCTGGTTACTCCAGCACCTTGGCACTTCTCGCAGCGTCCTCCTGGAACATTAAAAGAGAAACGGCCCTTATCAAAGCCGTGGGCACGGGCTTCGTCTGTTTCTGCAAATAAGGCACGGATATCATCGAAAACGCCGGTGTAAGTGGCCGGATTAGACCTCGGGGTCAATCCGATCGGTTCTTGAGTGATGTTAATTAGCTTGTCGATGTTATTTAGACCGATGATTTCCTTATAGGCACCGACATCGATTTTTGCATCATTGAGTTCTTTTTTGGCCGCCTTTACCAAGGTCTCGTTAATAAGGGAGGATTTACCTGATCCCGAAACACCGGTAATGACGACAAATTTTCCAAGAGGGAACTTAACATTAACTTTATTGAGGTTATGGCAAGAGGCGCCTTTAATTTCAATAAATTTGCCGTTGCCTTTGCGCCTTTTGGCGGGAACGGGTATGAATTTACGTCCGGAAAGATAATCGCCCGTGACGGATCCTTCGCATTTAAGGATTCCAGCGACATCTCCTTGATAAACGACATTGCCACCATGGACTCCAGCGCCCGGACCAATATCAACAATATAATCCGCTTCACGCATCGTTTCTTCATCGTGCTCAACAACGATCAAAGTGTTGCCCAAATCTCTCATTTCTTTGAGGGTGGCAATCAATTTGTCGTTATCGCGCTGGTGTAAGCCGATGGATGGCTCATCCAAAACATAAAGAACGCCAGAAAGACGGCTTCCGATTTGGGTAGCTAAACGGATACGTTGGGCCTCGCCGCCTGATAAAGTCATCGCGTAACGGGAAAGGGTTAGGTAATCTAAGCCCACATCCACTAAGAAACGGGCTCTATTCTCTATCTCCTTAAGGACCATATCGGCGATTTGCATCGCAGTATCATCAAGGACGCGTCTAGTTTCTTTAATCCATTCTAGGAATTGATCCAAAGAAAGGCTGGTGGCTTCGTATATGCTCAATTTGTTGACTTTGACTGATAAAGCCGAAGGGTTTAAACGAGCCCCGCTGCATGTCGTGCAAATAGAGTCTTTCATGAAAGACTCATAGTAAGTCCTCATCCATTCGGATGAAGTATCGCGGTATAGCCTCTCAATCTTGGTTTTGATGCCCTCAATTATCCCTGTGCGGTTTATTTTGTTTCCGCTAGAGGAGGTCAATGTGTATTTCATGATCTTATCCGAGCCGAACAAGATGATGTTTTTTTGGCTTTCGGGAAGATCTTTCCACGGAGTATCTAACTTAATTTTGTATTCTTTGCAAAGAAGTTCGAATTCTTGCCATTCTAGATTTTGGGTTCCGACAATGCCAGAGAGGTAACGGATGCATCCTTCTTTAATGGTTTTAGTTGGCTCAGGAACTAGTAGTTCCACCGCCACTTCTCTTTTTATTCCTAAGCCGTGGCAATCAGGGCAAGAACCCTGTGGAGCGTTGAAAGAAAATAGGCGTGGTTCAATATTCGGGACCGAAAAGCCGCACTTAGGACAGCTATGATGCTGGGAAAGGAGCTTTTCTCCTTTTTCGGAAAGGATGATTAAATATCCGTGCCCCCAATCAAGAGCGAGTTCCACGTCTTCGGCAACGCGTCCACGTATACCTTCTTTTATGATAAGACGGTCGATAACGATATCTATGTCGTGCCTTTTGTTTTTGTCTAAAGCCGGCACTTCCTCTAAAAGCATTATTTCGCCATCGACTCTAACACGGACAAATCCCTCTTTAGTCAATCTATCAAGGGTGTCTTTGTGTGTTCCTTTTTCGTGTTTGACTACCGGCGAAAGGATTTGAACTTTGCTTCCTGCTTCGTATTGAAGGATTGCATTGGTCATCGCAACCGGCGAAAAACTAACGATCGGTTCTTTATGATTAGGGCAATAAGGCACGCCAACTCGAGCAAACAAAAGACGAAGATAGTCATAAATCTCAGTTACGGTGCCAACTGTCGAGCGAGGGTTATGGCTCGTGGATTTTTGGTCAATGGAAATTGCTGGACTGAGTCCTTCGATCGATTCAACATCCGGTTTCTCCACTCCACCTAAGAATTGGCGGGCGTATGAAGAAAGAGATTCGACGTAACGGCGTTGGCCTTCGTTGAAAATCGTATCGAAAGCCAAGGTCGTCTTCCCTGAGCCGGACAATCCTGTAAAGACCGTTAAACTATTTTTTGGGACGTCAACGGAGACATTTTTTAGATTGTTCTCCCTGGCTCCCTTAACCATGATGTAGTTTTTCGAATCGTGAATTTTTTCCATAAGCCCTTGAATTATACTCGATAAATAAAAACACCATATATATGGTGTGAGAAGATTGTAGAAAATGGGGTCAATGTGAGTATAATAATCGAGCCGGGACGTAGCACAGCTTGATAGTGCACTACCTTGGGGTGGTAGGGGTCACGGGTTTAAATCCCGTCGTTCCGACCAGTTAACAAAGAAAGCCGCTGAG
>JAKSUL010000041.1 GCA_024409055.1 Bacilli bacterium | reverse complement strand
GACGACTGTTTCTGGCTTGGCTTCTTCTTCGGATAAAGAGGCTAGTTGCAGTAGCGTCAATTCGAATAAGGAGCGAACGTTTGATACGGATTTGAAGTTGATTTGGGTCTTTAGCAAAACAGAAATCATCTTGTTGGCTTCTTTGGCGCTTATTAATGGTTCAAGCTCCAATGCTTCTCCCTCGTTGATTGAGGTGAGGAGGGTTTCTTCGTGGGTCTTTTCGTAGATGATCACGTCCTTAAGTATTTCAAGGAGGTTATCACATAGCCTTTTGATATCGATACCTGAAGAGATAAATAACTCTAGTTTTGCCAAAACTCCGGAAACGTCGCCTTGATGCAACAACTTGATCAATTCGATCTTTTCGGCGTTTGAAGTGAGGCCGAATAGAGTCAAGACATCGTGTTCGGTGAAAGATTCACCACTATATGCCAACACTTGGTCGAGGATTGATAAAGCGTCCCTCATTCCGCCGTCGGCTAAGCTTGTTACCGCTTGGAGCCCTTTTTCATCATAATTGATGAATTCTTTATCAAGGACCCATCTAAGCTTTGCTTTGATGTCTTCTGGATCAATTTTTCCGAAGTCGAATCTCTGACATCTCGATAAGATCGTCGGCAAGACTTTATATGGCTCAGTGGTGGCCAAAACGAAGATGACGTGCTCCGGCGGCTCTTCAAGGGTTTTAAGAAGGGCGTTGAACGCGCCTTGGGTCATCATATGAACTTCGTCGATGATGTAGATCTTCTTTTTTCCTTTAATAGGAGAGTAGCGAACTTTTTCGATAAGGTCGCGAACCTGGTCTACGCCATTATTTGATGCGGCGTCGATTTCGACGACATCTGGGTGGACACCTTCGTTGATGGCGATGCAGTTTGAACATTCGTTGCATTGGCATCCGATGCCGTGTTCGCAGTTGAGAGCCTTGGCGAAAAGCCTGGCCATTGAGGTTTTTCCTGTGCCCCTAGGACCACAGAAAAGGTAAGCATGGCCAATTTTGTCGCTTTCGATGGCGTTTTTTAGTGTTTTGACGATGCTTCTTTGGCCCGCCACCTCTTCAAAGGTGGAAGGGCGATATTTGTTATAAAGTGCTTTATATGACATTGCTGTCAATGATTATACCTTTTAGCTGTTTCTCTAACTAGTGACTAATCTATGATTAGGTAAGATTTCTCGTTCTGAAAGATAATGATATAATCACGTTCGGCCCTCGGAGGATGATTATGGAAGAGAGCATGCGCAAAAGATTAGAAGCCACAAAAATCCGTTTTGAAGAGATTGAAACGGAACTTTCGCTTCCCGAAACTGCTGAAGATATTCAGAAACTAACCGCTTTGAGCAAGGAAAGGTCCGAACTCGAAGAGGCTTACGAAAAATATGGCGAATACGCAAAATGCGAGAAAAACGCCGCCGAAGCCTTAGAGATTATCGAAATGGGTGACGAGGAACTTATGGAACTCGCCAAGGAAGACAGAAAAGCCAATCTCGATAGAATGGCCGCTTTGGAGAATGAACTTCATTCCATTCTTCTTCCGACTGATCCGTATGATTCCAAAAACATCATTGTTGAAATTCGTGGTGCCGTTGGTGGCGATGAAGCCAACATCTTTGCTGGCGATCTCCTTCGTATGTATTCAAAATACATCGAGAAACAAGGATGGAAACTCTCCTTGATTGACGCATCCCTTGGAGCCTCTGGCGGGTATTCGTACGTCTCTTTCACCGTAAAGGGGCATAACGTATATTCGAAATTGAAGTTCGAAAGCGGCGCCCACCGCGTTCAGCGTGTTCCAAAGACCGAAGCTTCAGGGCGTATCCACACTTCCACAGCGACGGTTTTAGTTATGCCTGAAGCCGAGGAAGTCGATGTTCAGATTAATCCGGCTGATTTAAAGGTCGATACATATCGTAGCCAAGGAGCTGGCGGTCAAAACGTCAACAAAACCGAATCCGCTGTCCGTGTCACTCACATTCCTACCGGCATTGTCGTTTCTTGCCAAACCGAAAAAGCCCAGCTTCAGAACAAAGAAATCTGTATGAGGATGATTAGGGCTAAGGTTTTTGCTTACTTTAAGGAAAAAGCCGACGCCGAACGCGATTCAGAGAGAAAGCTTAAAGTTGGAACTGGTGAGCGTTCTGAAAAAATCAGGACTTATAACTATCCGCAAAACCGCGTCACCGATCACCGTATCGGATTTACGACTCAAAAACTTGACCGTGTCATGGAAGGCGAAATTGATGAAATTCTTGACGCTTTAATCCATTACGACCAAGAACAAATGCTTTTATCGGAAGAAAACAAATGAGAATCGCTGATATATATACAGAAGGAATAAATAAAGGAAAAGAATTCGGCGTTTTAAGCGCAGATCTTCGTGTCCTTTTAGCCCACAACGAAGGTTTTGCTGAACCAATCGATGTTTTGCTTAGAAGAGATGAAGAGGTTAAAAAACCCGATCTTTTTTGGGAGCAATTCGAAGAACTTCGCAAAGGGAAACCGGTTGAATATATCGTCAACGAAGCTTCTTTTCTTAATAGAAAACTCTATGTCGATGAAAGGGTTTTGATTCCAAGAACCGAAACGGAAGAATTGGTGGCGACTATCACTGAGAGAATTACTGATTATTACGATCCAAGGAACTATCTCGTTGTTGCCGATATCGGAACCGGATCCGGAGCCATCGCCATTGCTTTGAAGAGTTATTTCAGAAACTGGATTTTATTGGCCTCTGATATTTCTGAAGGCGCCCTTGAAGTCGCGAATAAAAACATCTCAAAAGGTGTTGCGACAATTACGACGATGCAGGGCGATGCATTGACCCCGTATATCGAAAAAAAGATTAATTTAGATATTATTGTCAGCAACCCTCCTTATATCACGAACCCCGATGAAACTCAGGATTCAGTCAAAGATTACGAGCCTTCTACTGCCTTGTGGCTCGACAAAAACAATTCGGTGTATGAAAAGATTTTCCGTGATTGTTATAAGGTCAAAAAAGAAGGTTTGTTGATGTGCTTTGAGATCGGATATGACCTCGAAGAATATTTGACTGAGTTGATGGCCAAATATCTACACGACTATGAATTTGAGTTCCTTGAGGACCTCAACGGGAAGAAGAGATTCCTCTTCGTTTATTTGCAATGAAAACCAAAGTTTTGACACTTGAAGAAATTGACGAAGCCGCCTCCTTACTTCTTGAGGGGGAAGTCATTTGTTTTCCTACGGAAACAGTTTATGGCATCGGCACGATTGCTGATTCGAAAAAGGCTTTCGACAAGCTTGTCGCAGCAAAAAGAAGACCACCTACCAAACCGTTTTCTTTGATGTGCTCTTCTCGTGAAGAACTTCCTTCTTTGTGCGAACTTGATGAAGCTGGTGAAAGGGTGGCAAAAGCCTATATGCCGGGCTCCATTACTATTCTCGCCAAAGCGAAGGAAGGATTGCCTGATTGGGTGACTTTAGGGACCACGGTGATAGGAATTCGCATTCCAGATAGCGAATACGTGTTGTCTTTAATAAAAAAAGTCGGCAAACCATTGATGGTGACTTCTGCGAACAAAAGCGGAGAGCCGACCTCTAGATACTTTGAAGAAACGAAGGAGGCCTTCGATGGGGAAGTCCCCGCAATCGTTAAAGGAGAATGTGTTTCTCTTGAAGCATCGACAATTGTCGATATCTCTACTCCAGGAGTGATAAGATTAATTCGCGAAGGTCCAATACCGTTTGCTGAAATTAAAAAAACATGGGAAGGAAAATAAATATGAAGATTTCATTAGCTTGTGATCACGGCGGATTCGAATACAAAGAAGCGATAGCCAATCACCTTAAAGAAAAAGGATACGAAGTTATTGATTGTGGAACTAACGGAAAAGATTCCGTCGACTACCCTGTCTTCGGAGAAAAAGCCGCCAGGCTAGTCTCGGAAGGAAAGGCCGACTTCGGAATTGTCGTATGCACCTCTGGCATTGGCATTTCTGTTGCTGCTAACAAGGTTCCGGGCGTCATTTGTGGCGTTGGCTATGACGATGTCGTCGCCGAAAAGATTCGTGAACACAATAATGCGAACATGATTTCCTTTGGCCAAGCCTATATGACCTTGGAAGACGTCTTGAAACGCGTCGATATCTTCCTCAGCACTCCATTTGCTGGTGGAAGGCACCAAAGAAGGGTCGACCAACTTCTCTCGATTAAATAATTTATTTCGAGCAATTAGCCGGGTTCGCCCGGCTTTTTTTGCCCCTTTTTCCAATTTTTCGCCAATAGATATATGTGAGTACAAAATATATTTGCCCCATTTGTGGGAACGAGGATCCACGTTTCATTGGATTAGTCAAAGGAAAACCTTATTGCCGAAGATGCATATCGTTTCGCGGAGAGGGAGTCGAGGAAGACCTGACGCCGCCTAAAAATGTTCTTCTAGACCTTTCTTATAAATTGTCGAAAGAGCAGCAGTCTCTTTCCGATAGGACCCTGCAAAACTTTAAGAATGGAATAGATACTTTGATATACGCCGTCTGCGGATCTGGAAAAACCGAGATATCGTATGGCGTTATCGGATACGCCATGAGTAAAGGAATGAAAGTAGGTTTTGCCTTGCCACGGCGAGACGTTGTGACCGAGCTGTTCCATCGTCTAGCGGCAGCTTTTCCGGACAACAAAATAGTCGCTGTTTACGGAGGGCACAACGAAGATTTGACGGGTGATTGTATCATTTTGACAACCCATCAGCTTTATAGATACGAGAAATATTTCGACCTGCTTGTTATGGATGAGATCGACGCTTTTCCTTTCAAGGGCAGCGATGTTTTGGTTTCGCTATTTAAAAGATCATTAAGAGGACACTGCGTGATGATGTCTGCTACGCCAAGCGAGGCAGTGAGAAAGGAGTTTTCCAAACCGGGAAAGGCGATTCTTGAATTACATACTAGATTCCATAAAAAGCCAATTCCTGTCCCTACCCCAATCCATAGATTCGGGGCTTTTAAGGTCACGTTTGTTATCAAAAAACTATTGGATTATCGAAAAAAGGGACTAAAAGCACTGATATTCGTCCCCACGATAGATATGGCTGAGTCTTTATGTTCGACGTTGAGCACATTTGTGCCCGATGGAGATTTTGTCTCTTCTAAAAAGTCGGATAGAAGAGAGACGATCGAATGGTTTAGAAAAAGAAAAAACGGCTATTTGGTCACTACGGCAGTCCTTGAGCGTGGAGTAACTTTCAAGAATATCCAAGTGATCATATTTGAGGCCGATCACCCCGTCTATGATTCGGCGGCCCTAGTTCAAATAGCCGGCCGTGCTGGAAGGAAGTTTGATGCCCCGACTGGCGATGTGTATTTCGTGATGGAAAAGGATACTGAGCATACGAAGAAGGCGATAAATGAAATCAAACACTGCAACACATATTTGTAAGTGCTGCTTCAATCCGATTAAAGAATCTTCGTGGTCTCTCCTTGCGTCGGATTCGGTTTCGATTTGCGACAAATGCTATCGGGAATTTAATCCACGTATCGCCTATTTTCGTGTTTTTGGCGCGACGTGTATGTCGTTATTTCCGTACGATGAAGTCATCAGATCTCACCTTTTTCAATTCAAGGGATGCTTTGATTACGAGCTTGGAGAGATTTTTCTTTCTAGGGCTTCTGCCTATCTAAAGATTCTGTTTCATGGATATTCGATTGTCCCGGCTCCTTCCTTTTGGCTCAAAGACGAGAAAAGGGGATTTAACCATGTCGAAAAGATGTTTGATGTTCTAGGCCTGCCGATGATAAGAGCGATTATTAAAACAGAGGACATCAAACAGTCAGATTTATCTAGTCGCGAAAGGACTACTGTTTCCCGTAGATTAGCATGGATCCCTGGGGTTGATATTAAGGGTAAAAAAATCCTTTTCGTCGACGATGTTTACACGACTGGCTCAACCGTAAAAGCGTGTTTGAAAATGATCAAAGATCACCATCCAAAAGGCATCAAAGTGCTTGTTATGTCGAAAACTGTATTCAAAGGGTAGCCTCCGCAATTGCTTACCATTTTCTTAAATGGTAGAATTACCCCGCTTTACGTTAGGAGATACTATGGCCAATTTTATTGAAAAAATCTTCCACCTCGAGGCTCGCGAACTTGCAAAGTATGGTCGCGAAGCCGACAGGGTCATGGCTTATGACGAGGAAATGACAAAGCTCACCGATGATGAGCTCAGAGCCAAAACCAGGGAATTCCAAGAAAGAATGAAGGCTGGCGCCAAGCTTGAAGATATCAAGATTGAAGCGTTCGCCGTCGCCCGTGAAGGTGCTTGGAGAACTCTCAAACAGAAACCGTTTAAGGTTCAGATTATCGGCGCTCTTGTCCTCAATGACGGAAACGTCGCTGAGATGAGAACCGGTGAAGGTAAGACCCTTACCGCTACGATGACCGTCTACTTGAACGCTTTGACCGGAAACGGCGTCCACGTCATTACCGTCAACGAATACCTTGCTTCTCGTGACGCTGAATGGATGGGCCAGATCTATCGTTTCTTAGGTCTTACCGTCGGTGTTAACTTGTCCTCGAAATCCGCTTCCGAAAAGAGAGAAGCTTATCTCTGCGACATCACCTACACCACCAACTCCGAACTCGGCTTCGACTATTTGCGTGACAACATGTCCCCGCGTCTTGAAGGTCGCGTTTTGCGTGGGCTTAAATACGCGGTCGTCGACGAAGCCGACTCCGTCCTTATCGACGAATCCCGTACCCCTCTTATTATCTCGGGTGGCAGCAAAGCTCCAGCCAGCCAATACTTAGTCGCTGACCGTTTCGTTAAGACCCTTCGCAAAGACAGGGACTTCACCATCGATGTTAAGACCAAAACCTGCAATCTTACCGATGAAGGCAACAACAAAGCCGAAAGAATGTTCGGCATTCGTAACCTCTACGATCCGGAGAACCAGGATCTTGTTCACCGTATCCATCAGGCTCTCAAAGCCAACTTTGTCATGGGCCGCGACGTCGAATACTTAGTCGATAAGGAACGTCAGATTCAGCTCATCGACCAATTCACTGGCCGTATCCTCAAAGGTCGTGAATATAACGACGGACTTCAGCAAGCCATCCAAGCCAAGGAAGGCGTTGAGATTAAACAGGAGACCGTTGTTCTTGCCACCATCACCTATCAGAACTTCTTCCGTCTTTATAAGAAACTTTCCGGTATGACAGGTACCGCCAAGACCGAGGAAGAAGAATTCGAGAAGATCTATAACATGAAAGTTATAGTCATTCCGACCAACAGAAAGATTCAACGTATCGACGCAGTCGATTACATCTTCGGAACCCATCAAGCCAAACTTAAAGCCCTTGTCGCCGAAGTTAAAGAACGTCACGAAAAAGGACAGCCGATCCTTATCGGTACCGTTTCCGTTGAGTCCAACGAAGAAATTTCCAAGCTTCTCACCGAAGCCGGACTTCCTCACGAAGTTTTGAACGCCAAAAACCAGGCACGTGAAGCTGAAATCATCTCTCACGCTGGCGAAAAGGGAGCCATCACGCTTGCCACCAACATGGCTGGTCGTGGTACCGACATTAAGATCAACGACGAAGTCAGAGCCCTTGGAGGCTTATGTGTCTTCGGAACCGAACGTCACGAATCCCGTCGTATTGATAACCAGCTCCGTGGCCGTTCTGGACGTCAGGGCGACCCTGGCTTCTCCAGGTTCTACGTTTCCTTCGATGACGATCTCATGAGACGTTTCGCTCCTGAAAATCTTAGGAACATGTTCGTCAACCAACTTCAGGACGATCATCTCGAGAACAAGACTTTGACCAACGCCGTCACCAATGCCCAGGTTCAGATCGAAGGCCAGAACTTCGATATCCGTAAGAACACCGTCGACTATGACGATGTCTTGGCCAAACAAAGACAGATTATCTATGATCACCGTGATGCCATCCTTTTGCAGGGTGATATCACCGAGCTCATCCACGACTATTTCATCACCACTGGACATTATTTCGCCAAAAAGGCCGTTACCAATGGACGTGACGATGGCTTGATTTCCGGTGAAGCTTTGAAGAAACTCATTGAACCGGCATTTATGCCAGAGGGAACACTCCCGATCGCTGCCTATGATGAGGCTCCGGTTGAAGAAGCCGGCGATGACTTAGGCGAATCCTTGTATTCTCTCTTCCTCAAGAAGAAGAAATCCTGGCCGGCCGATCAAGCCGATGCTGCCGAAAGGCAGATCTCATTGTCGGTCATCGACCACAACTGGACTAAACATATCGACACCATGTCTCACTTAAGAGAAAGCATCTCTCTCCGTTCCTACGCCCAGACCAACCCGATCCAGGCCTACGTTAACGAAGGTTATGATTACTTCCGTGAGATGAACGAAAAGATCGCCGTCGACACCGTTTACAACTTCCTCAATGTCAAAATTGAGAGAAGGGAACCGATGCCGGAGTCCAAACCTATTACAAACGAAGACGTTATCAATGCGTCTAAAAACATCGTCGCCAACGCCGCTGTTCAGGCTCAAGCCGCTCAAGTAGAGGCGGAACCGGTGGAAGAAAAACCCGCTGAGGAAAAACCAGCCGAGGAAAAGCCCGTTGAAGAAATGAAAGACGAAGAATAAGAAGGGAATATGAAAGAGCTAGTCGAATTAAAACAAAAAGCCCTCTCGTTAGGGGAATTTGTCTCGCAGCTCGGTGGCTCTCTTTGACCTGGCCAAGCTAAAAGAAGAGATCCAGCGACTCGAAGACCAACAAAACGCTGATGGTTTCTGGAATGACCAGAAAAACGCCGTAGCTGTCACATCAAAACTAAGTGACATCAAAGGCAAAGTCGAAGGGTATGAAAAAGTAGCCCGCGACTATGAAGACATCAAAGCCCTTATCGGAGAAATCTCCGAAGGGGATGAAGAAATGACCGAACTCGTCTCCTCGATGGAAGACGATTTGGAAAAAGAGTGCAAAGCTCTTCGCAATCTTTTGCTATTCGCAGGAGAATACGATTCTTTGAACTGTACACTCGACGTCCACCCAGGCGCTGGCGGCACAGAGGCTCAGGATTGGGCTTCCATGCTTTTGCGTATGTATGTTCGTTGGTGCGAAAGGAACGGATTCAAATACCAAGTCATCGATATCGAAGATGGCGATGAAGCCGGACTTAAATCCGCGACTATCAAAATTACCGGAAATAAAGCATACGGTATGCTTAAAAGCGAAAAAGGCGTTCACCGCCTTGTTCGTATTTCGCCGTTTGACGCTAACGCTAGAAGACATACTTCTTTCGCTTCCGTCAACGTCGTTCCTGAATTCGGAGCCGTCTCAGATATTGAGATAGATCCAAAAGACCTTCGCGTCGATACATATCGAAGCGGTGGCGCCGGTGGACAGAACGTTAACAAAGTTTCTTCTGCCGTCCGTATCACTCACCTTCCGACTGGAATTGTTGTTCAATGCCAAATCGAAAGAAGCCAGCTTATGAATAAGGCAACGTGTATGAGCATGTTGACCGATAAACTTATGCAGATGAAGCTCAATGAGCGTGAAGCCAAAGTTAAATCTGCTGTTGGAGAGCAGAAGAATATCGAATGGGGTTCCCAGATTAGAAGCTATGTCTTCCAACCATACCAAATGGTCAAAGACCATAGAACCGATTGCGAATCCGGCAACATCCAGGCTGTCATGGATGGAGAAATAACCGATTTCATGTACGCCTTCCTTGAGATGGAGGCAAAGAATGCCCATTGATCGTAAGAAAAAGGCTTGGCCTGTCATTAAGAGTCTTCTCTTCATGGCGGTTGGGTCTTTCTTACTGGCTGTGGCTGATGCGTTGTTCCTTTCCCCTTACAACATCAATCCTGGTGGTATTTTCGGCATTGCTGTTGCCGTGAATTCTTTGTTTCCTGGATTTGACTGTCAGGATATCGTGACCACCATTTTGCAAGTCGCCCTCTTTTTGGTCGGCTGTTTTGTGTTGGGCATGAAGTTTTCTTTAAGGACATTGATTGCTTCCGTCCTTTATCCTTTATTCTTTGCGCTTTTATATCGTATTAGAGTCAACGGGAGCACTTTGTCTCAATTGATTATAGGAACTGTCGATAGTTCAGACCCGGCTTACATGACTAAGATGGTTTTGGCCGGTATATCTGGCGGTGCCTTAGTCGGAACCGGTGTCGGTATATCTTTCCTTGGGAAGGGGTCAACCGGCGGTTCTGATATTCTTTGTGAGATCATTGCTAAATACACCGACATTAAACAGGATGTCAGCTCTTTCGTTTTCGATGTTCTTGTCGTCATCATTGGGGCTTGCATCATGTGGCCGATGGGGAATACCGATATTTGGAAAATTATCGTCGGCATTGCTTCGGCTTTGGTCTGTGCGGCCATGATTCAATTGGTGTTTGTGTCTTGGAATACGAATTTGGTGGCCGATATTATCTCGAGCGAAGACGAAAAGATTCTCGAGTTCATTCATAACAACATGGACCGTGGCTCGACTATTTATCAAGTTACTGGTGGTTACTCTGGCGAAGACAAAAAGATCATCCGCGTCGCCTTTAGCAAAAGGCAGCTAACCGCTTTTAAAGAATTTATCGCGGAAGTGGATCCAAACGCTTTCGTCACCATTATTCCGTGCTCCTCTATTAATGGAGAAGGCTTTTCCGCTCACCAAAAACGTCGCAGAGATTCGAAAAAGAGAGGGGACGAGCAGTGATTTTCAAGCCATTTAAACTAACGTCCCCATATAAACCGACTGGAGATCAGCCAAAAGCCATTGAGACGATTCTTAATGGCGTCCATAATGGCAAGCAAGTCCAAGTCATTTTAGGCGCGACCGGTACCGGAAAAACTTTTGCTGACGCGAATATCATCGCCTCTTTGAACAAACCGACCTTGGTTTTGGTTCATAACAAAACTTTAGCGTCCCAGCTTTACGCT
Organism: Bacilli bacterium; assembly: GCA_024409055.1. Classification (GTDB taxonomy): domain Bacteria; phylum Bacillota_I; class Bacilli_A; order RFN20; family CAG-826; genus Alloenteromonas. The sequence goes on along the minus strand of JAKSUL010000041.1, from coordinate 3,501 downwards.
GAACTCAAGGAATTATTTCCGGAGAATCGAGTTGAATACTTCGTCTCGAACTTTGATTTTTACCAGCCTGAGGCATATATCCCCAAGACCGATACTTACATAGATAAAAACGCCGTCATGAATGACGAGATCGAGATGCTTCGCACCTCGGCTGTCAATTCTGTTATCGAAAGAAGCGATACGATCATCGTGGCTTCGGTTGCGGCCATTTATGGTTTGGGCGACCCTGATGAATATAGAAACCTCCTTTTTGAAGTTCGCGTTGGCGAGGAGATAGATAGGAAAAAGTTCTATCAAAACCTTATCGATTCTCAATACACGAGAAACAATTTGGATATCAGGCCCGGAACTTTCCGAGTCCACGGCGACGTTATCGATGTTGCTCCTGCTAATACTTCGGATTTCTATATACGTATCGAGTGTTTTGGTGATGAAGTCGAAAAAATTTCATCGATTGATACGCTTACCGGTATAGTCCAACACACATACTCAACTTATCCTTTTTATCCCGCTTATGACCACGCTTCAAGCCGCAAAAAGATTGAGGCGGCTTGCGTGACTATTTCCGCTGAACTTGAAGAAAGGCTTAAAGAACTTCGTTCCCAAGGAAAACTTCTTGAAGCGGAACGTCTTGAAATGAGAACTCGCCAAGACATGGAAAGCATGAAAGAATTCGGACGCTGCCCTGGAATTGAAAATTACTCAAGACACATCGATGGTCGTAAACCCGGTCAAAGACCGTTCTGCTTAATCGACTATTTCCCAAATGACTATTTGCTTTTGATCGACGAAAGTCACGTTACCATCCCTCAAATAAGAGGCATGTTTAATGGTGATAGGGCTAGAAAGACTACTTTGGTCGAGTACGGCTTCCGTCTTCCGAGCGCTTTGGATAATAGGCCTTTGAATTTTGAAGAATTCGAAGCGATTATGCCCTCTTCGGTCGTTTGCACTTCGGCGACCCCGGGCGATTATGAGTTAGAGAGATGTGGCCACGAAGTCGCTGAGCAAATCATTCGTCCAACTGGCTTACTAGATCCGGAGATTTTTGTTAAACCCACCATGGGGCAAATCGATGACCTTCTTGATCAAATACACAAGAGGATCGAGAAGAACGAGAGAGTCATGATCGTCACTTTGACCATAAAAATGGCTGAAGACCTAACTGCGTATCTCAAGGATCGTGGTATCAAAGTTGCCTATCTTCATAACGAGACGAAGACTTTGGAAAGAACCGAAGTCATATACCAACTTCGCAAAGGAAAATATGACGTCCTCGTCGGAATTAATCTTTTAAGAGAAGGTCTAGATATTCCTGAAGTCTCCTTAATAGCGATTTTAGACGCCGATAAAGAAGGATTCCTAAGAAGCACCAGGTCTTTAATTCAGGTAATTGGACGTGCCGCTAGAAACGCAAATGGACAAGTCATTATGTATGCCGACTCTTATAGTGACTCCATGAAAGAAGCTATTGCCGAAACCAACCGTAGAAGGGCCATCCAGTCCGCGTATAACGAGGAATGGGGAATTGTTCCTATGACGATCATTAAAGAGATTAGGCCGCCTCTTAGAAATAACGACGATATCTCTGAAATGATAAAACCGGATGCAAAGAAGAGTCGCAAACAACTTGAACTTTGGATAAAAGACCTCGAGAAGCAGATGCGTGAAGCCGCTAAAACTTATGATTTCGAAAAAGCTGCCGAAATTAGGGATATTATCCTTGAGACAAAGGCATCAATGAACGAATAAGGAGGGAGATATGAAACAATACAAAGCATATTTATTTGATTTCGATGGAACCCTCTTTAATACGGTTGAATCTTTGATTCCTTGCTTTCGCTACGCTTTTAAAGCGATCGGCGAAGATTGCACGGATGAAGAAGTTGCTGAATTCATTCATCACTCCATTCAAGAGGTTGTGATGATGAAGCAGATCCCCATGGAAAAATGGAAAACTTTCGGAGATGCGATTCTTGAGTCTGTTAATTTTAAAGAGGTAATTGAAGCCACAAAAGAGTTCCCCGATACGTATAAAACCATTAAGGCTTTAAACGAAAAGAACATACCCGTTGGCGTTGTTTCTGGAAATTGCGAGTCTCATATGGAATTGGTTTTGGAACATTTTGGTATCAATGGCCTATTTGGGCCTCTTACCGGGAATGAATCCTATAAAAACCCGAAGCCAAACGCGGAGCCGGTACTAGTTGGCTTGAGACGAATCGGCGCCGAACCAAGTCACGATTGCCTTTATGTCGGAGACTCCCTTCAAGACATCGAAGCGGCTCAAAACGCTGGTGTCGATGGAGTTCTTATTGATAGGAATAATCAATACCCTGACTTTAAAGGCGTGAAGATTCATAGCTTAGAAGAACTTATTTAGTTGTTAATTTGTCGTCATTAGTCTATATTTTTCTAGCGTCAAAGACGCAGAAGGAGGAACAAAGATATGAAATGGTATGACATCATCTTTATCGTCATCTCTTTGATCATCATCATTTTGAGCCTTCTCCAAGGCGGTAAATCTGGAGGTGCTTCCGGTGCTATTACTGGTGGCGGCCTCAACGTCTTCGCTAAGAAAAAAGAACGTGGATCTGAAAAAGTTGTCACTTGGTTGACCTTTGGATTCGCGGTTGTCTTCCTCTTCTTAGCCCTTCTCATCTCCGTTGTTAACGGTTAAGAAACAATCAAAAATCCAGGAGCGATTCATTCGCTCCTTTTTTGATGTCTCAAGCGCCTATAATTAGGTTATGAAAATTAAGAGAATATTCCAGTTAAATGGAAATCAAATCGAGGAGCTTGAGGGCAAGACGTTTTCTATAAGCGAAAGAGAATGGGGCTTATTGAACGTATATGATGTCGAAAAGACGTGGTTTGATGGATTCGGTGGCGCCATTACCCAATCTTCCGCTTATAATTTCTCCCTTCTCCCGGAAGAAGAACAAAACAAGGTATTGGAACTGCTGGTTGGAAAATCAGGACTTCGCTACAAGAAGTTTCGCCTTTGCATCGGTTCTTCTGATTTTGCGACTCATTCATATTGCTATGTGAAAGATGATGATTTTGATCTTTCTTCTTTTTCAATAGAAGAGGATAAAAAGGAAATAATTCCTTTTATCAAGCGACTGATGGATTACGCATCAGAAGATCTTTCTTTTTTCGCCTCGTCTTGGTCTTGCCCCTCTTTCATGAAAGACAATAACGATCGTCTTCATGGCGGTCATTTAAAACTCGAGTTTTACGATCTCTACGCTGAGTACATCGTTAAATTCCTCCTCGCCTATCGTGAGGAAGGCATAAAAATTAGTGGGATAACTATTCAAAACGAACCAAAAGCGTCACAAACTTGGGAATCGTGTGTATTTACCGCCCGAGAAGAAGCAATGTTCGGAAAGGTCTTGAAGAAGCATTTATTGATGCACGGACTCGGTGAAATAAAGTTATATTGTTGGGATCATAACAAAGAGAGATTAGTTGATCGCGCTTGCGAAACGTTTAGCT
>JAKSUL010000040.1 GCA_024409055.1 Bacilli bacterium | reverse complement strand
GGAAGCTCGTCTATCTCCTCAGAAACATCAACAATCAACGAGAAAGAAATCATCAAAAACGAGCAAACAGGACGATGCCTGTCCGCTTATTTTGATGCGGTCGCAAGACAACCCGAAGCCAAGGAAAGCCTAGATAAGGCCCAGAAAGCTTTGCTTAACGCTTTCGGTGCCGCCGAAACAGAATCTCAGTGTTATGGAATCGGTAATCTCGGCGGGGCAAAAAATAACGAACGTTTTGCTGACTTATGCGGCGACGGCGTATTCGATTCAATCGCTAGGCAGCCAGAGATCTCGGAAAACTTATTAACCATAGAGAAAACAGCCATAGAAAAAATACTAAATTCGAAAGAGGACGTATTCTCTGAAATGATCGGGCTAAGCGCCGCGGCCCTATTTGACGGAACGGCAAGGACGCCAGAACAATATGAGGATTTTTACTCGTATTTCAATTACATAGCGGATGCCATCTGCGGAGTCAAAGCCACAGAAAATGCTTATTCAATCGGCTATGCTTCCGTTGGATTCTTTGCTGGAGTGGCTAGACAGCCAAGCGCCAAAGACGAAATATGGGAAACCTTTAAGTCTTACATAGACAATATCGAGAAAGAATAGATATACAACAACAAAAAAGAGGCATCACGCGGTCCGTGATTGCCTCTTTTGTTTTAATGGTTTTGTTAAATAAATTGTGCTTCGAAAAAATGCCGATCACAGTTAATTTAACAGAGCCAAAAGAAAACGACCCAAGTTCGAGTTTGAGTCGCTTTGTCAAAACGCGGAATAGCCAAGAATTTTTCCAGCCCATTCGCAAAGGCTTTAGATGCGGCTTCAATTAAAAACTTCAAAGCACCCTTTATTGTTGTCAAAAGCCGATGGCTTATATTCCTTCCCTAGATACGTAAAAGAATCATTCGAATAGAAAGAAGCAACAATTCTTCCATCCGTTAATTGAATTGCGGCCACTTTTGGAGTGTTGCAAATAACTTTGATATCACTTGTTTGATTATTGGCCAAAGGCTGAATCGAATATGCGTAATGGTCATAGTCAAGTTCTTTTGCGCTATTTAAAGTAATAGTCATTACCTTTCCGGACTCGATCTTTGAGGCTAAGGAAGGATTGTTTCTTTGATAATCATATTGCCTATTTTCGACGTCCAAGCTCAACGGCTGATTATCTAGAGAGCAATAAACGACATTGTTTTTCGTCACTTTTAATTTATCTTCCGAAATAAACGGTTCTTCCTCGCCGTCATACAAACGGCATTGTTCCAACGAAGTGTGTAAAACCTTCTCACTTTCATCAAGGCCAGGTTGCTTGTTTTTAAGGCCGGATCCAAGGACGATCATACCTTCGTCGCACATAAAACAAGTTGACGTAAATTCGACTCCCCCTATTGGATTATTCGAAGTAATATCATGAACAGATTGAGTCATGCTGAAGCCGACATTGTCTTGCTTTCCTAAGTTATAGATACACTTTTGAGACGTATTTGGATTAACTTCCGGTAGCTTAGCTTCATATAGGCCGTTATCTAACGAATTTTTCACATAACTATCTATTTCACTGTCTTTTTCAAGCAACGTTCCATTCCCGAAATCTCTAGAAGTGCTCCCCGGTGTCGCCGTGTAGTCCCAAAGAGGAGAAATGTTTAGATATTCTTTGCCGCTTTGCATGACGCATGTATTTTGCCCATATGAAAAGTTATAGCCTAAGCAGTTTTCGTGATTTACGCATTCGGTATTGGTCATAGAAGGATCCGAGCCTTTATAACACATATAAACTCCATCGTAGTTGCCTACTAAAATTTTCGAATCCTCGTATGCGCTAATATCCTTTTTATGTTGCGAATCTGTTTTATTGCAAACATCGTCAATAAAGCTATTTATCTCATCTTTATTGGGCATATTTTCTAGTTCAGTATATTTTTTCATATCACTGACTTTATAAGCATTAAGCTCGACATCTAAGGAATTGACGCGAGAATAAGCCCTGCCGGTCGCCATGTAGTTGTACATGCCTTTATGTATCATCGGCCTTAATCCGTTAAGTATGAAATTGGAAATAATGCCAAGCTTATCTAACGGCACCGAGATGCTTGTGCCTTTGAGCATTGAAATAACATTTGCTAATTTCGTCGTCCCTTCGATGCCATAGCTTCCTGTTTGGAGAAGCTTACCATGCTGGAAAAAACTTCCGTCACGTTGATAGCCCTCTTTTCCACCTTCTTTGATTGTGTCTGACGCGCATTTGATTGCGGTATCAATCTCAGGATAACTCTTATCTAAAGCACCACATTTAACCGTCATTTCGCAGTAATTTAAAAGATTTGATCCTTCATGCGTTTCTAAAGAAGGCCTGTGGTAGATGCTGCTTTCATACAGTTTTCCAAGCAAAGCGTCCTGCCCTTTTCTAGTTAAACTGTCGAATGAAAACATCGCGATATTGGATAAATTTTGGTTTGCGCCAATTTCGTTTTGCCACCAATTTGTATTTCTATAATTGCTATAAATCCAATGTTTTAAACAGTTTAGGGCGATATTTTTTAGCTCATGATTGTTTCTTTTTTCCGCTAAAACGGTTAACTCAAGAGTTCTTCCTAAGTGGCTGCCGGCTGGCCAAGAACTTCTGTCCTGATCATTTGAATAATCAATATCATTGAAAAAATAAGTCGTTTCGCCGCCAATTATTTTTTCGCCAACCGTAGACATAATCTCATCGATAGTTTTGCCACCATAAGTAGATGTGCCCTGGTGCTCTAACATATAAGACATGTAGTTCGTTCTAATTGTTTGAAAATCTTTGTTTTCTACAGGCGCATGATTATTGCCGCAACTAGATGCAATCAATAAAAAAGAAGCCATTATCGAGGATTGAATAAGAGAATATTTTTTCATGCTTTCTTCCTCCGATTAATCATCCAATTTCGGCTGAAAGGAACCGTGATCTCTAATAACATAATGAGGCACCGAAATGCGACATTCTCTATTTTCGTTTGAATAAGTTTTATAGAAATCCACATTAATTTTTGCGTATCGTGCATTCGTTCTGAACCAGATATTATCAAAAATTACTTTATTTTCGTCTTCATAAGGAACGCCCTCTTTTAATGTTATAAAAACATCAATTGAGTCATCTTCTAAGACTGGATAAGCCACTTGATCGAGAGTTGGTATGAATTTAGGTTCTCTATCATCCGAAAATCTACAGTCGCATATATTCGTTATTCTTTCGTCGAAAATATAACCGTATTCGCTTTGAGTTGAACTTCTCGGGGTCGCAATCGCATTAATTTGGATGTCCCCTACTATTGACTCTTTAAAAATGGTGAAAACATTTTTTTCATTTGTTTGATACAAGAACGACCAACATTCATTATTTTCTTTTCCGCCAACAGTCACATGAATGTTATCTATAGATAATTCGTAATTGTAATCGATAATAAAATTTAATTTATAGTCGCCATTATTGTTAGCTTTGTTTTCTCCTACATAAATAAGATGATTGGTTGCTTGATCGCCGCAAAAATCAACTTTATATGTCTGGGCATTATTGCTACAGCCTTCAACAAAAATTATTGATGATGCTAGAAATAAGAGACTAATTCTATTTTTCATGAATCCATTATCTAATTGAGGCTCGGAAAATGTAAGCATTTCAATGCATATTCGTCTTTTTGCTTGCGGTTATTTTCATTCAAAAAATTGATTTAGTCGCCGAAATTTAACCGAAAAATGATTGAAGAGATAAATGGCGCCTTTCCATGGGTCAAAACCTGTTTTTAAGGAGTTTTTATCCTTAAAAACTGATATTATAAATTACCGTTTTATATCATTAATTTGATTAACGATAATTAAAAGTGTCAATCGATGAGCGTCGGCATCGAAAGGAGCGATGAAAGATAATGAAAAGAAACAATTTGTTATTAGCGATTTGCATAAGCGGAGTTTCCTTGTCCGGTTGTTCCACCACTCACGAACATGCTTTTTCATCAGAATGGTCGACTAACGAATTAAGCCATTGGCATAACGCTACTTGCGAGCATAAAAACTTAAGCAAAGACCTTGGCAGCCACATAGATTCAGACAATAACGAATATTGCGACGTATGCGGCTATAAAATAGGGGTTCACCCAGCGATTCACACGGTTCATTTCAACACCGAATACGGAAGTTATATCGAGTCTCAAACTGTGCAAAGCGGGGAGAAGGTTTCGAAACCAGAAGACCCGACCCGCGAAAATTTCGCATTCATTGGTTGGTATGATAATAGTTCTTTTGAGGGCGAAGAATACAATTTCGATATGCCGGTAAGCAAAGACCTAACCTTATATGCTCTTTGGGGGCACAGCATTTCCTTTATCGATTATGACGGAACCGAATACACTCATTCCGTCTATAAGACCGAGCAAGAAACGGTAAAGCCAATTGACCCAGTTCGAGAAGGCGTAAGCTTTTATGCTTGGTACCAAAGCAAGGATTATCAAAATGAATTCGCTTTCGGCGATACTTTGGAATCGAATATCACTCTTTATTCTCGCTATGCCCATAAAGCCGAATTGTTCGATAACGAAGATGTTCTTTTCGATACATTGTTGATTCCTGAAGACGCTCCATTTAATAGGCCGAACGATCCGAAAAAAGATTACTACGATTTCGCTGGTTGGTTCGAAGACAAGGAACGTACCAATAGATATGAATTCGGCCATCCGTTAAACGACAATATAAAGCTCTATTTAAATTTCAAGCCCCACCACTACAAAATCAATTATTTCAATGCTGAAAATTTGGTTTTCGATAATCCTTCGGAATATGTTTACGGAACTGGAATCGAGGTATTCGAAAACAAAGCCATAGACTCAACCGGTAAAGATGAATTTTATGGATGGTATCTGGAAGAAGAGTGTATCAACAAGTTAACAACCATCCCAAAGAACATGCATGGGGATATCAATCTTTTCGCCAAAAGAGCGGAAATATTCAATATCGAATACAACAATTGGCCGACGAAAATCGATAACAAGAATCCAAAGACATACACCGAATTCGATAACATCGTCTTCGATTTGGAGTCGATCAAAGAGCATCCAGGTTTTTTAAACGCAGCCTTAATGGAAAATGGGAAAGTCATTACCGAAATCCCGTTAGGAACCACAGGAAACAAAACAATCATTTTCGAGAGCGAATTAGTCACAACAAAAGTCACCCTTGATCCAAACGGCGGATGCGTGATGCCGAACACCCCTTTTATCTACATCGATTTATGTGACGGAAACGAGCCCATAAGAAAAGCCGTGCCGACCGTTTCAAGCGGAAAATCAATAAATATCTACGACGGAATCAACTTCTACATGCCTAAGCAGGAGGGAAAGGTGTTTAAGGGATATTTCTTTGACCCAGAATATAGCTGCCCCGTTAGCGAGGATTCCCTAAATGAAATATTTGTTGGCTCTACTATCTATGCCAAATGGGAGAGCGTCGAAGTAGACGGAATAATCCCTGCCGCATGTTCCCAAGTCATTAGCGTTTCAAAGGAAGAGCCGGTCTCTAACGCATATAGATATGCAGTCCCGTATAACGTGAAAGCAATAACGGCGATCACGCATTTGCAAGGATCAGAACATACCACTCAAAGCCTAGAAATACTCGGATGCTCAAATGGCGGAACTTCCACGATCATCAAAACGAGTTCCGATACTGAAAATGTTGACGACTATAATCGTGGATTCGATGTCACAAACATTGTATCCATAGAAGCAAAGTATTATTCCCACTGTTTAGAAGAAAGGAGTTTCCTATCCATATTCTCGTTCGACATCAGCGTGAGCGATTATCGAGTTGCCAATTTTTCGGTGGTTCCAACCAATAAGCCAATTGTCGAAGAATATCATTATTGGCAACAGCCGAACGTCGAAGTCCATAAAGCTGGTTACGACTTATTAGCGTGGGTAAATGCAGAAACAAGGCAACCCGTCTATATGAAAAACCCATGGTCGATAATTGAACCCGAGGTCACATTGCGCGCTGTGTATTGGTAATGGGTTTTTATTCCACAAAGCATTATCGAAAGCTTCTCTTATTGAGTTTTTGTGGAGATTTTTATGCGCGGTTATTTGTTTCTTAAGAAAACCTGATTCTTTCTAAGTCGGAGAACATATGCTTCCATTTAACTTGCACAGTTAACCCCTTTGGATCGTTTTTATTCTTGAGTCTTTTGTTCCTGGAGAATGGCTGAAACGTCAAAAACGATACATGCGGAACCTTGATATATGCGCACGGTCTTTTTCTAATATGGGAGATGATTTCATCCCTAGACGCGAAAAGCCCCTCGCGTATTGTCCCTAGATATAGGTAGTCGGCCGTTACTGTTCGCCCCGTTTTTCCTCTGAAGATAAAACGGTATAACAGTTTCTCCAAAAAAACCTCATCCGAGAGTTCGACGTTTAAAGACGCGATTTCGTCTTTGTATAGTTCTTTGTACTTTTCTAAAGGGTAAACGAAATTCTTTGAACCAATAAGTGTCCCATCCCCATAGAGAAACCTAAGCATGGCTTTTTGTCCATTTGTAGAAACACCTATTTCGCGCAAAAACAGAATAAAGGAACGAAACGACTCGCAGTGAACCCAATCGGCAGATCCGCTTTTAATCGAAACATAGAGGGGTTTGTTAACCCTCCATATAACAATGTCCGGCTTAGAAAACCTATTGCTTAAATCGCAGTCCAAAACTTCTTCTTCCCTAATATCAGGCCAAAAAGAGGAAATCATTTTTTGGATTATGGGCGGAATGTCCGCAAACTTTTTTCCATTTATTGCCTTAACGAATGTTTTTTCGTTTTCAAAACCTAAGTTCTTCATGCAAATCCTCCTACTAATCAATAGGAAAGATTTGTCGAAAAGGGGCAAGCAAAGTTAATGGAGCAGCCCCCTTCATCCTCCTGCCAACAAAAAAGACCGGCGTTAACCGGTCATTTTTTTGAGTTGGCAGGGGATGAAGGAATCGGACCCTCATCAACGGTTTTGGAGACCGCTGTTCTACCATTGAACCAATCCCCTATGGGCTTAAAAATTATACATAAAATGGAGCAATTAACAAGATATAGAAAAGGCCCGATGTTTTTCGAGCCTAAATCTTATCAATATTAATTATTGTCCGCGCGCGATCTTGGAAACGAGACCCATGTCGCATTGCCCGGCATAATTGGCTTTGAAGTATTTCATGACGGACGGCATGGACTTATCTTCAAGGGTGTTGAAGATGGTTCTGATTTCTTCTTCAGTCAACATCTTCGGCAAGAAGCAAATAATAGCTTCTTTTTGACGTTTGATAGCTTCGGCAGATTCAGGGCGTCCAACCTTAACGTATCCTTCAGCCTCTTCGTCAAGTTCCTTGGCGACCTTTTGGATGATGTGAAGAACATCGGCGTCCACCACTTCTTTTCCGCTGCCGCTTGTTAAAAGAGCTTGGTAACGGGTGATGACGACGGAGAGGGCGGCTCTGGCGTCGGCGTCGCGAGCCTTCATGGCCGCGATGTTAGCTTTTTTGATTTCATCGATAAGCATAATCATGCCTCCTTAATTAGTTTCAATATGCAGGATGTCCCTGCCGCTTCTCATGACGGCGAAGAAGGCCGGAGTGATCTCGAGTCTTCCTAAGAACATGCCGATGCTGAGAATCCATAAGAGAGTGTTGTATTGCCACATATCGCCAACGTACCTCATGGCGGTTGCGTCCGTGATGTCGGCAAAGACGATGACGGAGTTACCAGTTCCACTCAATGCGGAAGCAAACTCATATAAGCCATCTTCGAATTTATCGACAAAGAAGGAGCATAGAATCGTTCCAACGACCAAGGTGAGAAGATAAATCCACATATAAATGGTCGTGTCGTGGAATTCGGTTTTGTCGACCTGGTGAACCTCTCCGTTTCTTTGAATATTGGTCGGGTATCCCCAACGGGAGGAATTGACCTTGTATTTGAGGTTCCAATAAACGGATTTGGCCATGACGATGAAACGGTATTGTTTCCATCCGCCGGCGGTCGATCCCATGCCACCACCAATGGACATACAGATGACAGAGAGAAGCATACACGCCGTTCCTAGTCTTGTGATGTTGGCGACGGTCGAGAAACCAGATGTCGTGACGCAGCTAATGAACTGGAACATGCTCAAGTGAAGAGCTTGGAAGTAATTGCCGTGAACGTCACCGCTTTCGTATCCCTGCTTCAATACGGCCAAGGCCATAAGCGGAATCATAATAAGGGCGAACAAGGCGAAGAAACGAAGCTCTGTATCCTTGAAGAACTTCTTCCATTTGAAGGTGAGGAAGGACATATGGAGCAAGAAGGAGGTGCCTCCTAAAAGCATTAGGATACACATCGTTATCTCGATTCCGACCGGATTGACTTTGAATATGGCGGTTACATCCGACATAACGGATCCGGCGTTTTGCTGGATAAAGTACGTTATGGAGGTGGAATATGTGGAGAAACCACCAGTGGCGAGAGCGGAAATCGAGTTGTTGAGAGAATCGAACACAGGAAGTCCGAAGAGCCAGAGGAACAAAGTTCCAAGAAGAATATAGGCGGAATAAATGAGCAAGATGGCACGGGCAGAACGGCTCATATTAGGCATAAGCTTGTCGGTATGACCTTCGCCGTTATATAGACGCATTCCGTATCGATCGCTTAAGACGGAGGTGACGATCAGGACAAGTCCGACACCGCCGAAGAACTGGATGAGCGATCTATACATCAAGAATGGATGCGGGCAGAAAGCGTCGTACGGGAAAGAGGTGCTGGTTCCACTATCGAGGAAGTCCCTGAAGATGGAGAAACCAGCCGTGCAATAACCGGATGTAGACTCGAAGAAAGCCTCAGTATATGAGTAGGCTTCGTGTCCAGCGGCTCCATAAGCTCCAGAATTAAATAGTCCAACGAAGAAGAACGGAAGGGCGCCAATCGCACAAGCGGCCAGCCAAATGAGGCAAAGAAGAACCGCGTCTTGGTGCTTTTCCAAATGCCCGGTTTCGCGTTTGAATCCAAAGATGAAATACAAAGTAAGACCAATGATTATCGAGCCAGCGCCAGGAACGACGAACGAGCTCCAAGCAGCGGTTTCTTGCGGATAGAAAAATAAGGTCAACAAAGGAAGCAACGTAATGACCCCAATGAAGACGATAAATCTTCCGAGGTAACCCAAAACAAGCTGATATCCGCTTGACGGCTTGCGGATATAGCCATGGCTTATGGATCTTATTTTCCTTTTGATCCTCATCGTTAGTCTTCTTTCTCTTTAGTGATGAAGGCGCGAAGTTTCTTTTCGTCTTCCGGTGCGCACACCAAAAGAAGTTTGTCGCGAACCTTCAATTCGACTTGGCCGTTAGGAATGACGACGGTCGGGTCACGGTAAATACAGGAAATGGAAGCATATTTCGGGAACTTGATGTCCATAATCTTCTTTCCTGCAATGGCGTATTTGGCTAAGACAGGGACTTCAACCATGATGATTTTGTCGTTTTCAATCGACAAAGTCTTGATGAGGTCTTCGACCGAGGATTCGGATTTAACGGTTTGTCCAAGCAAGTATGTGGCGGAAACGACGGTGTCGATTCCGAGGGTCTTATAAAGTTCGACGTTACGCGGGTTATTGACGACGCAGATGCACTTTTTGATGCCGAAGCAATTTTTGGCAAGGATGCAGGTCGCGTAATTATCGACGTCGTTATCCAAAAGAGAGACCAAAATATCGGCGTTTTTAGAGCCGGATTCTTCCAAGACGTAATAACGCCACGGGTCTCCGGTATAGACGGCGACCTTTTCCCTCTTGAGAATCAAATTGGATTCGACGGGGTCATTATTGATGACGATCAATTTGTTTTTGCGGGTGTTGAACATCTGGACGAGATATTCAGCGTCATGGGTACCGCCTGCAATTACGATTTTCATTTCTTGGCAGCCTCCGATTTGAGTTTGAGATAGTTGGCGTGCGAGAGCTCGAACGGATAAATAGGCATGATGTTGCTATAGCCCTTCAAAAGAAGAGATTTATCCGGATCGTCGAAACGGACATAGATGTGAGGGACTTCGTAGACTTTTTCCAAAACGTTGGCGATGAAAAGGTTTAGGTTATCGTTTCCGGTCGAGATGACAGCTTCTTTAAAATCTTTTGGTCCAAGGTCTTCCAAAGCGGCGATGTCGGTTAAATCTGCGACGATCTTATAACCGCTGAAGGTATCGGAAAGACGGTCGAAGCTAACGGCGTTTTTGTCGACGATAACGACGTTTCCGCCTTTGACTGAGGCTTCGGCTGCGATTGCGGCTCCTAAACGGCCGCATCCAACGACGAGTGTTTTATTTCTCATAATCTAAAAGTCCTGTCCATTTATGGACATTGCGTATTATAGACATCGATTACATGTTAAGCAAACGTCCACCGCTCCTGGGGCCGGGGATCGTTTCGAATTTTGGATATTTGGAAGTTATTTCCAAATACTTGGCCTTGGTGTTCTTTTTCTTCAGATTTTTCCAGCCGTTTTGAGCATATTCAATCAATGCCCAATGGATGAATTCGATGGTGGCTTGGGTCATGTAGAAGTAAGGGTAACGTTCTTCAAAATACTTAACGGCGTTATGCGGATCGAAGTTCTTTTTTCCGCTATAAACCTTCGATGCGGCGAGCATATCGCAAACATATTCGACCGCATATTTATATGGCATTGTGCAAACGATGATATCGCCCCTGAACCAATCGGTCCAATATTCCCAATGGTGAGGGTTTCTTTTTGTGTGATGTTGGCAAATGAAAGAAAAATTCTCATTCTCTTTTCTTTCCTCGAACACTGGTGAAGAAGTTCCGACGTAATGTTTTTTCGAATTATGGAATTCCGTATAACCATACTTGGTCAAATCATGCTTTAAAGCGTGCCAAAAAATGCCCATATGGGAGGCATTTCTTATTACTTGATGACGATGTTTGGTGATCGTTACAAAATGTTTGAATCCATGAGATTTTGACATATCAATCCGAAAGTATGGCCTCCAAAACGTCTCCAATGTCGCCTCTAAACACCAATTGGCATCTAGAGTCGAAAGGAGTCGCCTCACGGTTAATCATTATAGCTCTAGAAGAGCGATAATAGTTGACCAATCCAGCGATTGGATACACGCGCATCGAAGTCCCACCCACGATTAGCAAATCGGCATCTTCGGTGGCCTTTACCGCTTCATAGATCGTATCGTCGTCCAATGGCTCTTCATACAAAACAACCTGTGGCTTAATGATAGATCCGCAGTTCGGACAATGAGGGACACCTTTTGGAGATAATTCGTTCAAATCAAATTCTTTTCGGCATCCCATGCATCTATATTTTTTCGTCGTGCCATGAGCTTCCAATACTTCTTTAGAGCCCGCTTCTTGATGAAGACCATCAATGTTTTGGGTGACGATCGTTATCCTGTGCCCACGTTTTTCAAAAGAAGATAATGCTAGATGCGCTTTGTTCGGCTTGGCGGCCAAGGAAACCATGGTGTGCCAATAAAACTCGTAGAAGGTAGACGTATGTTCCAAAAAATAAGTATGAGAAAGCATTTCCTCATAGGGAACGCCGTACTTTGACTTGATGTTATATAGACCTTGGGGAGAACGAAAATCCGGGATGCCAGAGCCGGTCGAAACGCCGGCTCCGCCCAGGAATACAATGTGACGTGCCTGGTGGCACCACTGTTTTGCCTTCTCCAAATCGGAAAGGCTATCCATTATTTATCGATGGCTTGAAAAGCAGCTTATTCAGCGTCCGCTTTCGGGGCTTCGAATTCAGCGGCTGGGACGCACAAAGAGATGATTCCGGCCGGTAAAAAACCGAAGATGAGGACCAAAACGGAAAGGGCGATCGTCTCTCCTTTTCCAGTAGCGGTATCGAGTTTTTTGTAAAGTTTGCCGGAGGAAATAGTTCCGAGGATGCAGATGACTAAGCAAACGAACATCATAACCATTCCGGTGAAGGCTCCAGCGGCCGCGGCGGCAAAGCCCTCGGCTTCCGATCCAGATTTGCCAGCCGCCATAACGATATTGGCGATTCCGACAATTGTGAAGATCACGGAAGCAATGGCTGCGCAAACAATGCCAACGATGCCGATGATCTTTGAGGCTTTCGTGAAGCCTTTAGCGATTTTTTTCATATTTTTCTCCTTTATGAGCTAAATTGATTTTATTCCAATTTAGACAAACGTAGAAGATATGAAAAAGATTCGCATACGCATTCTCCCCGGAGCGCAAAAAAGGCGCACCGTTTAGATGCGCCTTAAATTGTTTTTCGTCTTTCTTATTCAACCTGAGCTTCGACGTTTTCCGGTTCGGTCGGAAGTAAGCAGGAAATGATGATGAGGAGAACGCCACAGGCAGTATCGGCAAAGATGATATTGAGGATACCGATAACAAGGGTGTCGCCTTTCTTTTTCGCATTGTTGAGTTTCTTAAGACCAACGATGGAGAAAATCAAAGTTCCAACGAAGAACAAAGACAAAAGCATGCAAACAACTCCAATGGTGGCGCAGAAGACGGAAGCCTGTTCAAGGG
Source organism: Bacilli bacterium (assembly GCA_024409055.1). Taxonomy (GTDB): domain Bacteria; phylum Bacillota_I; class Bacilli_A; order RFN20; family CAG-826; genus Alloenteromonas. The sequence continues at coordinate 1,884 of JAKSUL010000040.1, read as the reverse complement.
TGACCATATCGCCCGAAGAATGAGCTCCATCATTAATGGCATCAACGATTTTCTGGAGAGCTCCGCCAGGATTGCCGGATAAGACTAAGCCGGCGATTCCACTTCCAAACATGCTCGCGATGGTTAAACCAGTCATAACGATCATGACGATGAGCAAGACTTTGCAAACAGTTCTTAAAATTTTCATAAATAACCTCCGCCCAATAATATATACGTTTCAACACGAAAGAACTAGAAACAAAAAAGGCCCGCTTCCGCGGACCTAATTTTGTCATCTGGTGACCCGTACGGGATTCGAACCCATGAATGCATGCGTGAAAGGCATGTGAGTTAAGCCACTTCTCCAACGGGCCATCTGGCGCTCAGCATAGGGCTCGAACCTACAACCGATCGGTTAACAGCCGATTGCTCTGCCATTGAGCTAGCTGAGCATAGATGACGTGTGCGTCTTGCAACGCGTTAGTTATTCTAATGACGAGAGTAATCTCTTGCAACAAAAAATAAATAAAGTTGATTATTCTTTTTGAAATATTCGCGAAATAAGGAGAAAAATCGGGCGGAAAAACAAAAAGTCCTCCAAAAAGGAGGACCCGAATTGATTCGTCAGTTATTTAGAGGCGAGTTTCTTTTCGATGGAAGCAAAGAGGTCGCCAACCGTCTTGAAAGTAGCGAGTTCCTCTGTCTCGAACTGGATTCCGTATTTTTCCTCTAGTTCAAGGCACATTTCGACGACGTCGAGGGAATCAAGACCGAGGTCTTTGAGGGAAGCTCCTTCGTCAACGGATTCGCGTCCCATCCTCTCAGCGAACATTTTCTTTATCTCATCCATGATACTTTTGTCTCCTTTTGATGGCACCTAATTATAGATATAGAGACAGAAAGTAGCAAACACGCTCAAAAATAGCTTAATGGTGCGGCACCTTTTGCGGTGACGTTCATCATCATCGAATTCTCTTCTTCGATTTTGCTGCTCAAGCTATTGGCCGAGTTTTGGAAACTGGCATAAATGACTCCGGCAATAAGACCGAAAACAGCAAGAACGAGAACCAAGCCAAGCATTTGGCCTTTGATTTCTGACATTGCATTCCTCCTTTCCTAATTGAAATATCCAACGATCGCCGTCCTCGTCACGCTAATGCGCATGTTCTCTTTCGAGATGACGAAAGGACGGTAATCGCGATATACGCTAAAAGTGAGAGCCTCTCCAAAAGAGGCGCTTGGTGTAACCGTGTATATTTCGGCTTTGGCTTCTTTGCGCACGAACTCCCTTAATTCTTCGCTCACATATCCGCACATAGAGATTTTGTAGGAGGCGGTTAAGGCCACCGCATCCAGCTCGTTATGGATTGCCTCGACGAAACACAGATCACCTTGAAACAAAAAGACCTGAACCATAAAAAATAGACTCAATAGGAGTGAGAGCTTATACGACATTGAACAAGCCTCCCATGATTTGCGACAAAGCAGCCGTGAGCATCAACATCGCGATTCCGCTTCCCATAAGAGGGAACGACGAAAGAGAAGATAGTTGAGCGGATTCCCTATTCTTCTTCGCCTTCCTTTTGTCCTCGGAAAGAGCCCTGAACAAATATGTAAACCTAGCAAGGTGAGCCTCTCCACCGCCTTCATCCACCATTTGATAAACCGAAAGGAGAACTTCCTTAATGGACAAAGAGGAAAACTGCGTGGAGAAAATAAGGAACGGAGCCACGCTTTTGTCTTGATCGATGCCATCCACCAATTTCGCCAATTCCGGTTTTATGCTTTTGGGGCAATAAGGCAAAGTCTCTTTCAAGGCCGAGTAGACATTGAATCCGTTGGATATGAATATTGAGAAATAGGAGAAAAGCGTCACGAAGTCTTCTTCCTTTTGCTCGACCGCAG
>JAKSUL010000004.1 GCA_024409055.1 Bacilli bacterium | reverse complement strand
TATTAAGTTAGTTGGTTTTTTCAAAAATCACACCAACTAAGATTTAATTGACCCCAAATAAGCAATTCAAAAACAATAAAAGCGGCGAACACGCCGCTTTTAATTTTGTCTTTCGATTAATCGCCGTAATCAGATCCGCGACTCTTGTCTTCGACAAATATGAGAAGAGGGTCGGTGATATCGGTTATCTCTTTATATACGTACCCCTCTTTATTGATGAACGGGGATTCAAAATCGGCTGTAAAAACGACGCGATGATGTTCCTTGACCATATTGAAGAGAGATTCCATGATCTTCGGGAAATCTTCTTCTCTTTTTTCCTTCATGCTTGTTAAGCCATAGTAGAAACCTGGCTCAACATAGTAGATATTTCCTTCTTCGTCTTTATAAGCGTTGACGTAAGGGTTCTCAGGATCAATGAACTGAGTGTCTTTAGTAAATTCTTCGTATTTCATCGGGCAAAATAATAAACCACTTCTATTGGAAACAAAATAAAAAGACCATTGAGGTCTTCTTATTTGTGATAAGGCTCGTGGTGACTTATCTTGAAGGCTCTATATATCTGCTCAAGAAGAACGACCCTGCAAAGTTGGTGAGGAAGGGTCATCTTCGAGAAGGTTATTGATTCATTGGCCCTGGCTTTTAACTCGTCGCTTAAGCCTAAGGAACCCCCAATCATAAAGACGACGTTGCTGCCGCCTCTAACCATCATTTCTTGGAGATGATTCGAGAACGTCACCGAATCATATTCCTTCTTATTTAAATCGAGCGCACACACGTAATCGCTAGGCTTTAACTTCGCCATTATCTTAGCGCCTTCTTTGTTCTTCGTGGCTTCTAAAATTGATTCAGGAGATCCTTCTTTATACGGAACATCATCGACTTCGACCACTTCGATAGAAGAATAGGCACTTATCCTTTTGGAATACTCGGCTATCGCTTCTTTCCAATAAGATTCCTTTAAGTGACCTACGCAATAAATGGTTATCTTCATTTACGATGACCTCCATAAACGGTTTCCCATTGCTTCAGGGGCATAACGATATATTTATTTATGTCGATATTATGCTTTTCAAAAGCCTTCTCATAGGCCGCCAACGCATACTCCGGGGTATTGCATTCTTCGCTTAGGTGAGCCAGATAAATCTCTTTTGTACGAGGCCCTATCAAATTCATCATATAAGCAGCTGAATTCGAATTAGAAAGATGACCGTGGTCGCTATGTATCCTTCTTTTTAAAGCCGGAGGACGTTTAGAAGCCATGAGCATTCTATAATCATGATTTGATTCAAAAAGATAAAAATCGCAGTCGTTTAGCTTTTCTTGAGCCTCTTCAGGAAGGATTCCGGTATCGGTTACGTATCCCATCTTTTCGCCATCGCATTCAAAGATAAAACCAATTGGGTTAGCCGCGTCATGAGACGTGCTAAAAGGCATGACTTTAATGTCTCCGATTTCGATAACGATTCCGGGCATCAATAGATTCGGCGTGTCGTAGGTTCCAAGTGAAGCGTAAATAGGGACCTTTCCTTTATATAAAGGGATTGTTCCAATATGATCGCTATGATCGTGCGTTATCAAAAGACCTTGGATGTCTTCGATTTTCTTATCGAACATCTTCAAGGATTCTTTTATACGACGAAGAGAGACGCCCATATCGACTTGGATAAGCGTCTTTCCACTATAGATTAAGGTCGCGTTTCCTTTCGAACCGCTACCGACAAACGCAAACGAAAGCATTAGAAGCCGACAGAGTCGCCCATTTGTTTTTCGTAATCCATGATCTTCTGCTCCGTTTCAAGAGTCGGATCATCGAACTTCGAATAAGACTTGGAGAAGATAAGAACGGAGGTGCCGACTTGGCCGCTACGGTTCTTAGCTAAAAGAATGTGCATGACAGAAGCGTTGGCTTCGGCGCCAAGACCCAAATCAGGAGCCTGTGGTCCATCTTGCTCCGGCTGCTGAGCCTGAGCCTCGACCTGTTTTCCGAACTTGTTGTTGGTCCAGTTGCCTTTTCCACCATTTCCAACCTTTTGGCCCATATTGGTGTAGTAGTCTTTACGGTGAAGCAAAATGACTTGGTCGGCGTCTTGCTCAATAGAGCCAGATTCACGAAGGTCACTAAGCATAGGGACTTTGCTATCCGTCTTTTCAACGTTACGGTTAAGCTGACAAATAAGGATGACGGGTACGTGAAGTTGACGGGCCAACGTCTTGAACGCACCAGAAATATAGGAAACTTCCTGTTGCCTGGAATCGTTTTTGCCAGGCTTATTGGACATCGTGACTTTTCCTAAGTAGTCAACGACGATAAGGCCTAAATCCGGATGGGCCGATTTAAGCTTGGTGCATTTAGCGACGATGTCGCCCAACGTTGAGTTCGGGGTATCGTCGATATACAAAGGACAATTGGCCAACTTATTGACCGCGTCATTAAGTTTTACCCTTGATTTAGGATCGCGAAGATTTCCAGTTTGAAGATCATCGTGAGGAACATATGAAACCATGGCGAGGAAACGTTTCATAACCGCTTCCGCGCTCATTTCTAGTGAGAAGAAAGCAACAGGCACGTTGCCTTTAGAAGCCGCGTTATAAACAAAGTTCATGGACAAAGCGGTCTTACCCATAGCAGGACGAGCGGCGACAATAATAAGGTCGTCTTTCTGCCATCCGTGGGTAAGCTTGTCCAAACGACGGTATCCGGTGGTAACTCCAGTTACGCCACTGTTATCACTTTGTTCGGACATTTCTAAGATCTTGGCTTCGACGCTTTTGGCGACATCACCAGCAGTTTTGAAGTCCCCTACAGACCTTTTCTTAACAACCTCGGAAATTTCGTTGGAGGCCTTTTCCAAAAAGTCGCTGACGTTCTGGATTTCGCCTTCAGCGTATTCGCCTTCCAAATCGTTGAATTTCTTTAGCAGTTTTCTAAGGACGGCTTGGTCCTTGATAATGCGCATGTAGTGTTCGACTTCGTCCGGATTCAAAGAAACGACCGAATCGATAAGGGTCATTAAATATTCGGGAGATCCAACTTCTCCATCGGTTTTCAAGTTAACTAACTGAGCGTGAACGGTTTGGACGTCGATTTGAGTCTTCTGGTCATATAGCTGCGCCATAGCCCTGAAGACGAGTTGGTTTCTCGGCTCGACACCAGAAAAATCATCTTCGACGAGATTGGACATTACGATATGAAGAACGTCTTTGTTGCACAAAAGAGATCCAAGGACGGTCTTCTCAGCTTCGACGTTGGAGGGGATTTTGTATTTTTTGGGCATTATTTATCCTCCGAAATGTGGACGTTAACAGTGCCGACGACAACTCCTTGGCTTCCTTTGTAAAGTTCGATCTTGAGGCGGGTATATCCCAAGGCGTTGGCAGGATACTTATCGATGAAATGTCTCTTATCGATGGTGATTCCCCACTGCTCCTTGAGGCCTTCTTCGATCTGCTTCGGAGAAATGGAACCAAACATCCTTCCATCGCTTCCGCATTTTCCTTTGAACTCGACGTTGATGCTCTTAAGCCTTTCAGCAACAGCTTCGGCTTCTTTCTTGAGTTCTTTTTGTCTCTCTTCTTCGGCAGCGTTTTGCTTAGCTAAAGTATTCTGGGAAGTCGTCGTGGAAGCAACGGCAAAACCTCTTGGAATGAGAAAATTCGTTCCGTATCCATCGGAGACATTGATTGTCTCGCCTTTTTTTCCGACCCCTTTAAGGTCCTTAATCATGATAACTTTCATATACTCACTCCTTTGTTGTTAGTTTTTTCTAGGTGCAGATTTTGCGTCATTCAAATAGGTGTCGAGCGTCTCCTTAAGAAGAGCCTCGACGCTGGCGACTGTGGCGTTATTTCTAAACTGAGCAGCCGCGGCATTATAGTGTCCGCCACCGCCCATCTTTTCACAGATAAGCTGAACGTTGACGGTTCCGTCACTTCTAGCGGAAAGACGAACTTCGCCTTCTTGAGTTCTGCCGATTACGAAACAGGCGTTCATCGATTTCAAGCTCATAACTTGATTGCCTACCTTAGCTAAGGTAGCTTCGTCGACGATGTCTTCGTCGTCGCTAAGGCAATACACGACTCCATAATATGGGGTGTGCATATGCGAGATAATCGACGTGATGAGGGTAAATTCCTCTAATTCGTCTTTGAGGAAGTCGTCGGCCAAAGAGTTGTCGGCGCCGTAAGACTTCAAGATCTCAGCGGCTTCGAACGTTCTCATACCAACCGTCTTGGACTTGAAGTTATTGGTATCAAGGAAGATGCCGGAAAGCATAAGAGTCGCATAGGCTTGCTTGACATCGATAGCCGGGTTGGCGGTCGCGTAATGAATCATTTCGGCAATAAGTTCAGAGGCGGAAGAAGCGGAAGGCTCAATGTAAGAAAGAACCGGCCTTTCAATGGTGGATTCTCCAGCGCGGTGATGGTCGATGACGACGATCTTCTGGGCTTTATCAAGGAGCTTAGGCTCCATGGTGATATAAGGAACGCAGACATCGACAACGATAAGAAGCGTCGTTTCCTTAATCCTATCGAGCGCATCTTTTGGAGAGATGGTTAAGCGTTCAAGATCAGTCTTTCCAAACGTGCCTTGGAACGCATAACGAGCTTTCTTTTCCGTCTTTTTCGGATCATAAACAATCTTGGCTCTGCCACCTTTGTTGCAGTACTCGCAAATCGCCATGATACCAAGGCAAGATCCGAGAGCGTCCATGTCCATCTTGGTGTGGCCCATGATGATGACGTTACCGGCTTCTTTAATAAGGGAGATAATCGAGTTAGCTTCAGACCTAGCCTTGACTTTGGAGGTAGTTTCCAAAGCGGCGGTTTTTCCGCCGAAGAACTTAGAATCAGCATTCGGTTCAGAGACAACAGCCTGGTCACCGCCACGACTCATGGCCAAATCCAAGGCGTTGGACGCCATTTCGTTCAGCTTAACAATATCTTCGACGTTATGAGCAAACGCAATGGAAAGGGTCGGCGTGATCTCGTCTTTGTTTCCTTGGGCACGAACCGTATCAAGAATCGAGAACTTGTCTTCCTCGAGTTTAACCAAAGAGGCATAGTTACAAATCGCGAGGTAGGAGTCGTTTTTGAAACGGCGAAGCAAAACGTTGTGTTCTTTGCAATAATCGAGAATAACAGTCCTGACCTTAGCGACAACGTCGGTGTTATCGTCTTCGGCCGAACCGGTCAAATCGTGGTAGTTATCGATGATAAATAAACCGATAACGGTGGCTTGGTTCTTTGAATATTCATAAAGAACTTCAAAGTCGGTCGCATCTTTGAAGATATAAAGGTGAGCTTCCGAAAGATATTTAACATAGTAGGAGCGGTCGTTGAGAACGATTTTGACTTCCATATCGATCGGGGCATCGATAAGGCCGGCCAATTCCGGATTCAAATCGGCAATCTTGGTATCGATCAAATCAATCTTTCTCTCGTTGAATAAGTCGTTAGCCCACATGACGGTGCCATCGTCATCGCAAACGACGAGTCCGATCTGCCCGAAGTTATAGGCTTCTTGGACATCGGAGCCAATTAGGGAGGCCGCTTTTAAATCACTATGTTGACGAAGCGATTTCAAATGGCTCGTTCCGATGATGAGAATTAAAGAATCGATAAAGAAAATTACGACCACGATGACCAACCAGTAGATCGGAGAGACATCGTTTTCGGTGAAGAACTGCTTAATCTCCGGAACCAAGGAATATAAGACGGCGAAGGAAGAAATAAGTATTGCTTCGATAATGATTATTGCGAGGACAAGCTTCCTCAAGCGGGCAAGTGACTTTGACATATCTTGATTATTATATCGACAAATAGTCGATATTGGAAAATAGACCTTAAAGCAAACAAAAAAGAGGGGTAACGTGCATTCGTTTCCCCTCTAATTTTCTTCTCTTAATCCTTCGGTTTTCCCTTTTTTGAAAGCAAATAGAACACAACCGTGAGTGAAATCGAGACGATAACGATCGTCACGATTATGCCAATTATGTCGTTGGTGGAAATCAGTGCCGGAATCATAAACGATTAATGTTTCCTCCTCTTGAGCAAATACAGCGCTCCAACTGCGTTAACAGCTCCTAAGCCAATCAAGGCAAAGATAATGACTTGCGTGCCAGAGTCAGACATTGGCACCATGAACGAGCCAGATAAATGAGCGGGGTTACGGCCCATGAAATCAGCATATGTTTCGGTTCCATACTTCCCAACTAATAAATCATACCTCGATACACATCTTTCGACGCTCGTTCCGCTATCGTTGGCGGTCGCGGTTTTCAGCACGTTCTGCTGACCAGCATTAAGCTTAGAGAAAGAAGAAGCAAAGCTTTGCCATAAGGAAGGGTTAAAGGACGGAGCGGTTCCGGTGCAAGTCGCGGAAGCCAAGAAGGCTTCGGCAAATTGTTTGGCGGCACCTTCGAGTTTATAGATGTAAAAATCGGTTGGGCTTGAATAGGCGGAGAAACTGTTTTTGCTGGCGTAATATTCCAAATAGATTCCGCTAGAAGACTTAATTGTGTAGCCAGAGGAAGACGCGGTAATAACAAAGCTAGAATCATCGGTCAAAGTGGATTCATAACCGAGGTTTTTATAAGATCCACTGGCAAATGCTTTTAGATATCCGCTAGAGGAAGAAAGAGAATACGTACCCTCTGTTTTTCCTTTTCCGATCGTCCAAACTGCAGTTGAATCCGGTGAAGAGATGACTCCGCTATTGGATGTGAAGCCAACCGGCGATAGGTAGTATGAATTAAGAATAGATGTGCTCATCGCCTTTCCGGAGCCGTTAGCCACTGTTCCGAGAACAACTTGGTCGCCATAGTTAATGTCGGGAAGGCCATTGATCAAGATGGCTTCATCGACATATGTAGGTCCTGAAGAAATAGTCGAGGAGCTAGATGAAGTCGTTGTGGTCGTGGTTGTTGTAGTCGAAGTTGTTTGAGAAGAGGAACTACCGCCTCCAAAAACAAATTCAATTGAAGCAAGCCTAGTTACACCAGATGATTCATTTTTAATTTTGAAGAAATTAGCCCCATTTAAATTAAATGAATAGACAGATCCACTTTGTGACGGAGTTGCGGTATTCCCTAAAGAAGAGGTATTACCATAAGTAACAGTCGGGATCGTCCCGCTGTTTAACGTAATTTTTATCTGGGAGATTTCCGATAAGGCGGACTTGTTATAAAGATAACTTCCGCTCTTCTTCATCTGAATGTATGGAACATTGTTGTAGAGGAAGCGGCCCACGTTATTTAACGTCAAGTTCAAACCTTCTAAAGAATACTGAGTATCAGTGGTCGGATACGAGGTAGGCATATTGACAGTATCGGGAGTGATAATCACATTCCCTGACGTCGAGGAAGAGGCAGAGGTTTCGGAACTGATAGAAGTTTGAGAAGACGTGGATCCGCTCGAAGTCGAAGTGGATTTCGACGTTGAGGGAGAGACACTATATGAGAACGAGGAAGAAGCCGATTCATACGTATATTCGTCTCCGGTATACGCCGTAGTTCTCACGTAGTTATTTGAATTGTTACCGCCTTTTGACGAATCAACAGTCCAAATATATGAGGCGAATTCTGGATTATCGATAAAAGGATTGCGACCATATCCGTTAGCGTAGAGGTATTCGTTTCTCACGATTTCGGATGGCTGAACCGGGTATTTAGCATTCCATTTGAGAAGATCGCTGATCCTTCCCATAGCGTTTGTGACCACGCTGGTTTCGTTGGTGAGGAAAAGAGATCCTCCACCACTAGCCTTTCCATAATATGTCGCTGTGTAGAAAATGATCCTTGCGGCGATACCACGGTAATATTCGACATATTGCCCGGCATCATAGGTGCTACCGGATTCTCCGTACATAGAGTTGCCACGGGACGAATTTATTTTTACGGAGGCAGGACGAATCATATGGGGATCTGAACCAGGTCCAGATTTGCCAACGCCACGAGAATCGGGCCACACGTGTTCTCTATTCCACGTAGCGGCGCTATCCCAAACGGCATTGAGTTTTGTAGCATCGTAGAAGCCAAGCATCTTTCCGGAACCGGCCGGATCCAAATCGGAACTACAGAGGATGGTTTTAAGGTCATCGTAGGAACTGCTCTTTGTTTTGACGCTTGCCATTTTGTTTCTTAATTCAGTCGCAAACTGAGCTCCGTATTTTCCTGTATCTAGCCCGCTCCAAACGCTATTGATGGCCGCACCGTCAGGAGTAGTTACAACAGCGGCTTCCACCGCATCGACGACGCTCCCAAAGAAGGAAGCGACGGCACCGCTAGAAAAAGCAAGGCACAATGCAGCAAGAGCGGCGAATATCTTTGTTCTCTTTTTCATGACATTATTTCCTTTCTTTAGCGCGTTTGATTAGCCAAGTTGTCGTGAGGACCGCACACCCTCCAAGTCCAATCGCCAGTAGAGATAGGGTGGATTCGATGGCCCCACCGCATCCGTTCCCTCCTCCAGACTGAGAGGTAGGAGCTAAAGATGATTCAATCGGCGACGACTCAATTGTCGAAGAAGACGGCTCACTAGTCGGTGGCGGAAGCGGTTGATCTCCCCACATAGCGGCTGCATATTCAGGATGATCGATAAAAGGATTTCTATTCCCCTGAAATTTTGCAACAGCTTCGTTTCTATTTATTTCGAGGATGTCGACCGGATCCATGTTGTTCCAATCGATCAATAGTTTCCAAGCGTCCTGCTCGTTGGCGGCCGAAATAACATTCGTAATCGGAAGGGTGCCGAAATAATCTATTCCGCCGGACCCATTGGTGGTCCCGCCAACGTTCGCATACGTAGAATAGTGCAGGTACGTATACATTACGACGCGGGCGACATCGCCTTTCTTGGAATCGATAGGCTCGAAAACGTCATTGGTTTTATAACCGCCGCACCAATCGGTGATGTAGTTTTTGTTTAAGTCTTTTGGGTATTTTTTATAGTTCTCCCTATTTGGGACAATGCCGTAGGGGCTATTGTTTCTAGCGGTATTTAAAGAAACCTCAACAGGGCGAAGATGGTGCATATCCGCACCCCCTCCTTTTTCACCCCATAATCCATTCGAAAGAGATTGGCACCATACATGCTCGCGATTGTATCCACCGGTGACTGGATTCCACGCATTTGGCATAGGCATGCCGGAATACCATTCGATAATGTTGCTCGGATTCTCGGGATCGTAATCGGCCTGCTTCTGAAGACCGTTTTTCCCGTTGTCGTCATACGTCGTGTAATTTTGGTGGGTTTTCACGATCAAGTCATGCACCTGACCAGTTAATTCCCTGCCAGACGTGGCCGTTATTTCGTCGTAATACCCGTCAAGAGGAACTGAGTAATCTCCCCCTCTAGCATCTACTGAGGAAACGGTTTTTCCAAAGAGCGAGAAAGAAACGGCAATGGAGCAAAGCGAAAGAAGGGCGGTAGCAATAATTGTTTTTTTACCGGCCTTCAATTTCATTGTTCATTTCCTCTTTTTGATGGCAAACGCCAAACCTAGGCCGAAAAGGCCGATGGTCGAAACCGCCAACGTTCCAACGATAGAACCACCGCAGCCAGTCCCTCCTGCTCCACTAGAATCAGAATGAGAAACGGGAGGATGTTCACTGGTGGCCTGCGAGCTTGAAGAAGTTGGGGTCGGGCCATCGATCAATTCGAATAAATAAAGTTCCGCGGCATATTGGCTTCCAGTAAAGTCGGCTTTTTCAGCGTAATGAGATGCATAGACTCCGTTCCCAGACATCAAACTGAAGCCATCCTTATACGAAGAAATGGTCCAATCGGTGTTTTTGGCGGATCCGTTAGTTTGGTACCCGACATTGTAGTGAGTCCCGCTCATGACGCCGTTTAAATAACCTGCACTCGCATCGTGAAATGCATAAGTCCCAGGGGTAGTGCCTTCTTCTAAAACGAAATCGCACATTCCATCGGCACTCGTAAGAATTCCGTCGGTGACGTTAACTTGAACTTGATCAATGTAATATGTGGCTTTTATCTCGTTCTTCATGGCGAAATACGAGGTGCTATTTTCTCCGGCGATCGCGTAATGCTTTCCGATAACGAGTTCCCTGGTGTCCTGAATCATTTGATACTTGGCGCCGCTTGGAATTTGACTTTCTGAAGACGAAGAAATGGAAACGGGCGAATAAGAAGATGTCGGGTCGTAAGGCGATTGGCGAATACCGTTATCGTCCCAAATGAAATTTGCCCATTCAGGATTATCGATAAACGGGTTTCTAGCATAGTTGATGGAGGTCAAATAGTTGTTCCTCCTGACCTCGGCATCCGTCACTGGGTATTGGAGGTTCCATTTAAGAAGATCCCTCAACCTACCCATGGTGCAGTTACTTGCCGAATCGCTTACGTTATTCGTTAGTTCAAGAGGTTTGCTCCCTTTCGAAGTTCCTCCAGCCCCTGATGTCGATTTGTTGTAATACATCGTGGCGGCATAAAGGATGATGCGGGCTGCCTCTCCTCTAGCGGGTTCATAGCCCAAACTTGCCGGGTCGTAAGCCCCTGATTCAGCGAACATAGAGTTGCCACGGCTGCTGTTATCTTTTATCAACGTTGGACGAATGACTTGCGGATCGGTTCCGGCATATCCGGAGTTCTCACCGGCACCACGGCTATTCGGCCAAGTGTGTTCTTTATTGATGGTGGTGTTCCACGAAGCGGTGACCGATTCATTGGGCCCATGGTAAAAAGGAATGACCTTCGATGAATCTTTCGGATCGGCATCGCTCTTTGCCAAAATCGTGTTGAGACCTTTATAAGAATTGGAACCTGTCTTTGTTCCCTTAGACTTCATGATGTCTTGGAGAGATTTTCTGAATGTGTTGCCTACAGTCTTTCCGGAAGTATCGATTCCATTCCAATAGGATGAATAGTCGGCGGCGTTAACGACGGTCGGCTCGTTGTTTAAATTTGCGAACGCCGATGACACCGAAGCACAAGCAAAAAGAGCCAAGATAAGAACGCTAAAAACAAGGTGCCTCTTTTTCATATGCAATACACTATACCTAAATATAGGTAAAATGTCGATTTTGGGGCAATTTCATTCATTATCGGTACATTTGTCGCTCATTGAAAAAACCATGCCAAAATACGAGAAAAGAAAATAACTAGGGGCAGAAAAAAGGAGCCACGTGGCCCCTTATTTCGTCTCAGCGGATTCCTTGGTTGGATTATATTTGAGCCAAGGGACGTATTTGGAGACTTTCGCTTGGTAAAGTTTGTATTCAGGATACTTTGAAGACGAGACCCCTTCTCCAAAAGCCGAGCTTCCTAGGAAAAGAAGGACCAAGAACAAACAGCCAACCATCGACCAGTTGAAGACACCGTAAACGATGACTCCAGCTCCGATTGTGAAGATATAGAGAGAAATCCAAGTGCCTTGTTCCGAAAAATAGTTCGGGTGGCGGGAATGTCCCCATAATCCCGATGTATTGAAACCTCTGCTATACGGGAGCGGCATTTCTTCAAGCTTCTTTCCTTGGGCGTAATATTCGCCCCTTTTCTTGTAGAACGCCATCTGTTGCTCGTCGGCGATAGTCTCCAAAAGAATAAAGCCAAACATGGCAATGGAAGCCACATAGTCCCAAACTCCAAATGAAGCGGTTGAAGACATGACGGCAACGGCAGGCAAACATATCGCCAAAACTAGAACGTTTTGATAAATAGAGATAAATAGCAAATCAAAGATGGCCCATTTCCACCTCGGCTGAAGAAGTTTGTTTTTCCTTAAAACAACCCAACGGTAGTCTTCTTCACCCGTCCAAAACTTAATAGAATAGGCGCCTTTTCTTGCAAAATTAGCAGTGAGACGGATACCCCACAAGGTCACCAAAAGCGCCATGATGAGAAGACGCGGGGATAGGCCTCCCTTTATCGCGATAACCCAAATATAAGCAATCGGAAGGATGCTCCAAAGCTTATCCATTTGAGAGTTATTAAGAGTTATTTCACCAACGATAAAGCAATATAAAATCGATCCACCGGTTATGCAGGCCAAGATAAACATGGTCTCGAGTTGAAGGCTGTCCAAATTCGGCGGGCAGAAGACGAACCCAAGCACTGTCGCTGCCAAAACGACGATGACGGTTATGATTGTTCCAATGTATTTTTTCATATACGTATTCCCTTTATTGACGAGGCGCAAACATTATTACGCAAACAGAAGCGTGAGCAACACCATCATTTCTTTGTTTGTTAAAAATCCCTCGATTTGGTAAACATAGTCGCCCATATACTGGCGGATTTTGTCTCCCTCGACTTCAGCCACATAGCCGCCCATGTAGCGGCGCAGCCTCTTTCCATCGAACTCCAAGATGTAACCGCCCATGTAGTCTCTAACTCGGTTACCTTCTATTTGGTAGACGTAACCCCCCATATAACGACGAACGCGATCTCCTTCAATCTGATAAAGGTATCCGCCCATATATTCACGAATTCGGTCACCCTCAAATTGAAGAACATAGCCGCCCATATAGCGTCTTACTTTTGCCATAGTATTTCCTCTTTGCTTGCTCTAATTTTGCACAAGAAAAGCCAACTGGGAAGAACCCAATTGGCTGTTTCGTTATTTAGATGACATTTCTTTGAGCATTCCGATGACGTTATTAAGACATCTCATAACGTGGAATGGCCCTTTGTATGTATGGCCTTTGCACGGAGGCTCGGTCGGTTTTCCGTCTCTTCTAAGGTACCCATACCATTCCCCATATTTATGATCGGAGAAATGAGAGAAGGCGTATTCGGTAATCTTCTCGAACCAATCGGCATAGAACTTATCTCCGGTCAATTGGAACAAAAGAAGGGATGCGTTGATGCCTTCATTGTGTGGCCACCAGAGTTTCATATCGTGTTCATAAGCCTCAACTGGCTTTCCAAGGCAGTCTTTGAAATACAAGATTCCGCCATAGGTTTCATCCCATCCGTTCTTGATGGCGTCCTTGAAGACTAACTCAGCAAAGGCGAGAAGTTCCTTGTCGTTGCGATACTGAGCTTCTTGGGCTAAGAAGAAGGAGCATTCCAAATCGTGTCCAGGATTGATAATTCTCTCCGGAGCACTATCTAAGAAGGCTTTGTTATCGACTGTGATGGATTCGAGCATCGCATGATATTCAGGGATATAGTGAAGTTTGATTTCTGCGATGCATTCATCGATGATCGCGTTATATCTTTCTTCGTTTTCCTTATCAAATTCCCTCATGATGTATGTGACGTTGAGAAGAATCATGCTCGGGCCCATCGCCTTCAAAGCGCGGGTGGTTGGATAGGTCTTTGGCCAAATCTGGAACGGATCATTGGCGCCGTCTTTGTAAATGGCATAAACAAGATCAAAGACCTTCTTAGCATTCTTAAGCTTTTCGACATCTCCGGTCGCGCCGTAATATTCGATGTTAGCCATGATGTAGAAGGTCTCCGAGAAGTAATACCTTCTTTTTCTAAGAGGAAGTCCATCGTGGGTGACGGTGAAATACATCCTGCCATCCGCGTCAAAGCAATGCTGATCCAAAAAATCGATGCACGACTTGGCTATTTTTAAATACTCCGGATCCTTTTTATGGGTGTTGTAAAGGTGCGAATACATATATCCGCATCTGCCCTGCATCCACACGCTTTTGTCGAGAGAATAAACCTCGCCTTTTTCGTCAACGCAGTTGAGAATGCCGCCGTCTTTTTCATCGACCGCATACTTGAGCCAGAAAGGGGCGCAATATTCGTCCAATTCCGTCTCGTAGAGAGATAAATACTTTTTGATGTCCATCCTTATTTTCTCCTTAATTTGAGATCCACTTCAAACAAACGTCTCCATGGGAGTCTGCACCTAGATAATGCGTATTTAGTATAGACTTCGGGGAAGCGTTTGCTCATGTAATTTTCAAGCTGCCTTCTTATTTCTTTGGCCACGATTCCGTTGCTTGATCCGGCATGTTCTAGCGAGTAGCCATGTTCAGGGGCGTAGCCGTGCCAAACATCCCAACGAACATGCCCACAATAGGCGATATCTTCATAAATTCTTTCAGATAAGAAATATTCTTGTTCTTGGTTATGACCAAACAATATGGCAAGCATGCCTTGAGCCAAAACGGTCCCCATCGCGTTCGAGGAAGTATTCCATCCTGCATACCCGCATAACTTAAAGAGAGATACCCCTTTGGAAATTTCAAACAGGAAATCTTCTTCCCCACCATTGCAATAGGCTCCATCGCAAATCATGACGTTGTCATTCGCCTTGGCTGAGGAGACGATTTTCGAAACAAAGGTGGGCAAATCACGTTCTGCGTATGATTCGTTAGGCGCGCTCCCCATATTCACCGTCTTTTTTGTCGGGTAATTCATGAACAACTTGTTCTTTGATTTCTCAACTAGATTAAATCCGATGGTCTTTAGTTGGGCTTGCATCGTCTTATAAACCGGTTGGGCCTCATACATCGGATAAACTTCCTTGCATTCTTCTTTTGGAAAAACGGCTTCGATATCGGGCTTTATTCCCATATCATCGCTTAACGCCCTCGCTAAAAGCACCATCCCGACTTCATCGGCACCAGGGTACATAAGGGCCTTTACTCCGTTTTCGTCCAAACATTTAGAGACCCTCATTCTATCCATCATTGCATAGCCGTATGGCTCGCTATCATCTTGAGGAATGACAAACAGGTCGACGTATTTGGAGTAATTTTTGATGAACTGTTTTAAGGCGAATAAATTGATGTTTCTTCTTTGTTCAAAATCCGACAAATCCGATCCGCATTTCTTCAAAAGGGGCTCGCTTTTCACTTTATATTCCTCTTCGGGAATAATGCCTAAATCTCTTTTCGATTTTAGGACCCCATATTCAAATATTTCTTGGCCGCATCTTCCGTAAAAAAGAGGTTCTTCTTCATCGGTCGAATAACAAGGGCAACGCAAAACGAGGGCAAAAAGATAAATCTTAAGATTCGGATTCGCTTCTTTTATATCTTTTATTAAGGATAACCTATTTAAAATATCCTTTTCCGTTAGATAGTGAATCCTGGACGGGACTATCCCGCCATATAAGAGTTGATCGAGCGAGATTACAGCAATATCGCTATCGGAAACATTCTCTCTTAAAAAGGAAGAAACATTTTCGAACGGGGTCGGAATCTTCATGTCCCCCATCGCGCTCTTTGAGGGACGGATCATTTTGTATCCCTTTGCGCACTTTGAAAGAGC
This sequence comes from Bacilli bacterium, assembly GCA_024409055.1. Classification (GTDB taxonomy): domain Bacteria; phylum Bacillota_I; class Bacilli_A; order RFN20; family CAG-826; genus Alloenteromonas. The sequence continues at coordinate 59,842 of JAKSUL010000004.1, read as the reverse complement.
GAATGGGAGTTCGTAATTGCACGGCCTTTCATCAAGCGGTAGATAAAGAATTGTTTTCATGACACTATTTTACTACTCCAGCCATTTTCTTTTTTTGTCTATTTATATCCTTTTTTTCGGATGATTAAATCTATGAGAAGATGGAGGCACTTATGAAAAAGATTCTTTTGCTCGGAGATTCAATCCGAATGGGATATGACAGTTATATAAAGGAAGAGCTATCTGAATTTGAAGTCGTTTACGATGACTCCGATAATGGAAGGTTCTCGGCCTACACCATTTGGCAATTCAATTATTTGAATAATCGTTTCGGACCTTTCGATATAGTCCACTTCAACAACGGTTATTGGGACATGAATACAGAAGGGCCAAAAGGGGAAAGAATTACCCCGATTGAGGATTACATTCATAATTTCAAACGCTTAATTTCCATGATAAAAGAGAGTGGCGCTACACCGATTTTCGCTACTACGACCCCAATATTTAAGCTTCCAATCCCAACTGGGGAAATCGCACCGAACAAGCTATATACGAACGAAGATGTCAAAGAATATAACGAGGCAGCCTTGAAACTCATGAAAGAAGAAGGTGTCGTGGTTGATGACTTATATTCCTTAATGTTACAAGAACCAGGATATGGAAAATGCAGCGATAATCTTCACCTCACTGAGGAATGCTATAAAAAGTGCGCTAAACAAGCGTCCGAGGTAATAAGGCAAGTCGCAAAATCAAAATAAACAGCGTCGTTGTTTTTTTGACTTTTTTACTTGTTGCTAAATTGCAGATCATTTTGTCCTTCTCATCTTTTTTCCTCATACCTCTAGGTATAAAATCTTCGTAACGTTTAGTAACTCCAAGGAGAATCATATGAAAAAACTTAACGTCGCCCTAATTGGACAGGGAAGGAGCGGAAAAGACATTCACGGTAATTTTTTCCTTTCCGACGCCAACAAACTTTATAACGTCAAGTACGTTATCGACCGCGATCCAGTAAGAAGAGATATTGCCAAAGGACTTTTCCCGGAGGCAGAAGTCGTTGCTGAGTGCACCGAATTATTTGATCGCAAAGATATCGACTTATTCGTCGTTTCCACTTACTCAAACGAGCACTACCCAGTCGCCAAATCAATCCTTGAGCACGGTTATAACGCCTTGGTCGAAAAACCAATGGCCCGCACCGCCGAAGAATGCCAAGATTTGATCGACACCGCTAAAAGAAAAGGCGTTAAGGTCGCCGTCTTCCAACAGTCTTTATATGCCCCGTACTTCAACCATCTTCAGGAAGTCATCAAGAGCGGAGTTCTTGGACGCTTAAGCGAAATCAAACTTCGTTGGAACGGCTTCGCCAGAAGATGGGACTGGCAAACCCTTCAAAAAATGGCCGCTGGAAACGCCTACAACACCGGCCCACACCCAATCGGCATCGGATTGCATTTAATCGATTACGATAAAGATTGGAGAGTCGCCTATTCCAAATTAGAGACCACGTGCAATAGTTCCGGCGACTCCGATGACTTCACAAAGATAATCATCGAAGCCCCAAACAAACCGATGATCGATATGGAAATGCACAGCAACTGCTTCTGGTCTCCTTATAACGTCCAACTCGTTGGCGATCACGGCAACTACCAGACAAACATCTTCGGATACAAGCTCAAATATTATTTGGACGAAGAAAACCCGAAGAAAGAATTGGTCCAGGGTTCCTTGATGGACGAGAAGCATACTCCGAAGTACTGCAGCGAACAAATGGTCTGGCACGAAGAAGAGAAAAACTATGAAGGAACCGCCTTTGAAGTCGGAACCGCCAATCTCTACGAGGACCTCTACCACTACCTAACCGAAGATCGCCCGATGAAGGTCCAGGCTTGGATGGGCCGCGAAGTCATCAGGGTTTGCGAAAAAATCCACGAAGACAATCCACTTCCAGTCAAAATCAAATATTAAAAAAGTCCGCTTCGGCGGGCTTTTTCTTTTGGTTTACTTTGCTTTGATTAATTCGGCTAAGGATTTTGCCAATATTTCTGAACCTTCTTTTTTGTAATGGAATCCATCATCGATCCTTGAATCGAGCGGAACTGTTTTGGAAACGCTATAGAAATCAAATGTCGATAAGCCAAGCTTTGCGGCCAATTTTTCCATTGACGCATTTCTGCTTTTTACCGTTTCATCCCATTCTTTGCATATTGAGCCTAGTCCTTCCTCATACACAACGCTTCCATACGCAAGGACGATGTTTCTGCATTTGAGCATCCCTAAGAATTCGATCATGTTTTCCTCGTAGACTTCATCGCTCATGTATTTGCCATGCAAAGCATGATTGACGATGATCAGATCGTATTCATATTGGTTCGCAAAAGACGACATGGTGTTTTTATAAAAATCACGATCGACCGTGTAAGAGGAAGAGATATAGTCGAGGTAACGTTCCCCCTTAAGCATTCCCCTAAGAATTTCGTTTAGACCATGAAAAATAGAGTCGCCAATAAGCAAAACCCTCTTGTATTTCGATTCGTTCGTCTCGTCAGTCCATGAATGAATCCATTCAAATCTTTCTTTTTCCATATCGGCCATTATACAAGGTTTTTTCTCCAAGTTTTTTACTAATATGAATAATCGTTAGAGTAGATATATCCAAAACAAGTTTTGGAATCTAGAATATAGCCATACAAGTTATGGCAAATATCAAACTTTCAGCATTCGCCGATGAATACTCATCCAGCCTCGATGAGCAAATCTCTGTTTTGAATGCCCAGAACATTTCCTTTTTAGAAATTAGAAACGTCGACGGGAAAAACGTCGCCGATTTAACAATCGAAGAGGCAAAAGAAGTTAAGAAAAAACTCGATGCCGCAGGCATCAGAGTGTCTTCTATCGGGTCGCCTCTAGGCAAAATCGACATTATCGACGATTTCGACGCCCACATGAAAAAGGCAGAAAACATCTATCGAATCGCCAATATTCTTGAATGCAAGAATATCCGCATGTTCTCTTTCTACAACAAAACAAACGTCGAATTCGATAAATTTGAAAAAACCGTCATCGAAAGATTAACATCGCTTTTGGATTTGGCTGATAAATATGGGGTCAAACTTTGCCACGAAAACGAAGCTTTGATTTACGGCGAATCCCCTGAAGCTTGTTTGAAGTTAGCCAAGTTCTTCAAAGGAAGACTTGCGATAGTCTTCGACATGGGAAACTATGTCCTCGATGGATACGATCCGTTAAAGGGGTATGAACTCCTAAAGGGTTATATCGAATATTTCCATATCAAAGATTCTTTATATGCCGGCGCTATTGTGCCAGCCGGAAAAGGCGAAGCTCGCATAAAAGAAATTCTTGCCTTGGCCAAAAACGACCAAACGAAAGACTTCTACATAACGATTGAGCCACACCTTGAGTCTTTCGGAGGCTTAAACGCCTTGGTCGGAAAGGCGTTCGTCAATCCCTACAAATTCAAAACCCAGCAAGACGCGTTCTTGGCCGGAGTTGAAGGAACTAAATACTGCATTAAGGAGGCAGAAAAAATGAAAACAATGAAGAAAGACAACCTTATGGTTAAAGCCTTCGCGACTCGCGAAGAAATGGGCAAAGAGGCAGCGAAAGACGCCGCCGCTTGCTTCAAAAAACTCTTAGAAGAAAAGGAAGAGATCAACGTCATCTTTGCTGCCGCGCCAAGTCAAAACGACGTTCTACGTTCCTTAGTCGCCGATAAGACCATCGAGTGGAACAGGATCAATGCCTACCACATGGACGAATACATCGGATTAGATAAAAACGCCCCGCAAGGATTCGCCAATTTCTTAAGAGCCGCTTTGTTCGATTTGGTTCCGTTTAAGTCCGTCAACTGCATCGATGTTTCCGCCAAAGATCCGGAGAAAGAAGCCGAAAGATACAGCAAGATCTTAATGGAGCATAAGCCCGACGCCGTTGTCTTAGGCATCGGTGAAAACGGACATATCGCGTTTAACGATCCTGACGTCGCCGACTTCAACGATCCGAAAGTCGTCAAACCGGTCCCGCTTGATGATATGTGCCGCAACCAGCAAGTCCACGATGGATGCTTCGCTAAACTCGAAGACGTCCCACAGTACGCCTTAACATTGACCATCCCGACTTTATACAACGCCCCACATTTGTTCTGCGTTGTTCCTGTCGCCACCAAAGCTCAGGCCGTCTATGACACCGTTAACGGTCCTATCAGCGAAAAGTGCCCTGCTTCCATCATGAGAAAACATGGCGATGCTACCCTTTATTTGGATGCCGACAGCTCTAAACTTTTGAAATTATGATAAAGATAAAAAGCAACAACATCGTTCTCCTTGATAAAGTCATATCCGGCTTTATCTATGTCGAGAACGGAAAAATAACCGACATATCTTCCGTCGATTTGCCATGTGAAGAGGAATATGACTTCGGCGATAAATACGTCGCCCCTGGTTTTGTTGAGATGCACACTCACGGAGGCGGAGGATACGCTTTCATCAACTCAACAGTCGAAGACGTCATCAATGGTGCCAACTTCCATTTAATGCATGGAACGACATCAATCGTCCCAACCGTCACTGCCGGCCCCTTCAAAAACATGTCGAATGCTGCCAGCAACATCTATGAAGCTTCCAAATCAGAAAAGCTTTTGACAAACATTGTCGGTGTTCACATGGAAGGACCATATCTTTCCAAAGAACAATGCGGCGCTCAGTGCCCCACGTTCATCACAAAGCCAAACAAAGAAGATTACGTCCCTTTCTTAGAAAAGTATGGTTCATTCATTAAGAAATGGACTTATGCTGCCGAAAACGATGACGGTTCATTTGCCAAGATGCTATCCGAAAATGGGACCATCCCATCAATCGGCCACAGCAACGCCAAGTACGAAGATTGCCTTAGAGCCGTTCAAAACGGCGCATCTATGGTTACCCATTTGTATTCCTGCACATCCACTATTACCAGAGACCACGGCTTCCGTAGCTTAGGCGTTACCGAATCGGCCTATTTGTTGGATGATTTGTCCGTCGAAATAATCGCCGACGGCAAACACCTCCCAAAGGAATTGATCCAACTCGTCCTTAAGAACAAAGGCGTTGACAAAACAGTTTTGATTACCGATTCCTTGGAAATAGCGGGTACGGATATCAAAGAAGGCGTCATGAGCGGCACCGAATTCATCGTCGAGGACGGCGTCTGCAAGCTAAAAGACAGAAGCGCCTTCGCAGGAAGTGTTGCCACCGACGAGGTATTGATCAGAACGCTCCTTAGTTGTGGAGCCTCTTTGACCGACGCGGTGAAGATGCTTACCGACAATCCAGCCAAGTTATTAAAACTTAACGGCAAAGGCCGTTTGCAAGAAGGATACGACGCCGACATCGTCGTGTTCGACAAAGATATTAATGTCACCGACGTCTTCGTCGGAGGAATAAAAAGGAAATAACGAAAGGAACGAAAATATATGTACAAAGTAGTTTTCCTCGGTTGTGAGAACTCTCACGCCAACGGCTTCCTCAAATACATCAAAAATGAGGAGCAATTCAAAGACATCGAGGTAGTCGGCGTTTATAGCGACGACGAAGCCGCGAAAGAAAAACTCGCCAATGAATTTGGCGTTTATTCAATGAAGTCTTTTGACGAATTCGTCGGCAAAGTCGACGGAGTCGTCCTCACCAATAGGCACGGCAAATATCATCTTCCTTTCGCTAAACCATATCTTGAAGCTGGGGGAGTCAAAGCCATCTTTTTAGACAAGCCATTAACCATTACCAAAGAAGACTCTCTCGAATTCAAAAAACTCATAACAGAAAAAGGCGTTCGCTTCTGCGGCGGATCATGCTGCAAATACCTTAACGGGGTCTCTGAATGCGCCAAAGGTCATAAAGAAAACCTCAATGGAAAAACCATTGGCGGTTATTTCCGCGCCCCCGTCAGCCTAACAAATGCTTATGGCGGATATCGCTTCTACTGCCAACACCTTATCGACATGGTGTCAGCCGCCTTTGGATATGCCAAAGAAGTTAAGGCTAAGAATTGGGGAGATAAGGTCGATGTCGACTTCATCTATGACACCTTCATTGTTCACGGCTTATTCGTGGATGGCCACTACACCTACTACATGAACCGCCAAGCCGAAGACGGTGTCCAAAGCTATGAAGAGCCGGTCACCGCCGATTCTCCATGCTTCCACATCGAATTCGAAGAATTCCATAACCTCTTAAACGGAATAGACGGACACTTGGGCTTAGATGACTTCTTCGCCTCGGTTCCTCTCACTATTGCAATTGAAGAATCCATGAATTCTGGAGAGACCGTCAAAGTCGATTACGAAGGATTCCTTTTATGAAAACCGCAATCATCGGAACCGGAAACATCGGACACGTCCATGCCGAAGCTTTGAATAAGCTAGGTTTTTCCATTGACGCAGTTTGCGACATCTCCGATGAGGCAATGAGAGATTTTACTTGCCCGAAATATAAAGACTATAAAGAGATGCTCCAAAAAGAGGAAATCGATATAGTCCATATCTGCACCCCACATTATCTCCACTTCGAGATGGCCAAATATTGTTTGGAAAACAACATCAACGTCATCATCGAAAAGCCGGTCGGCATCAAAGAGGAAGAACTCGACGAGCTGATTGCTTTAGAGAAAAAGAGCAAAGCCCTTGCCGGAGTTTGTTTCCAAACCAGATACAACCACGCGATGAAATTTACGAAGGCTTATCTGGAAGAACACGAGCCCGAAGCTGGATACGCCACGCTTCTATGGAACCGTGACATGGCCTATTACAATAGCGCACCATGGAGAGGCAAATGGGCAACCGAAGGCGGAGGACTGTTGATCAACCAAGCAATCCACACCATCGATTTCCTTGTTTGGTCCTTAGGGGCGCCTAAAACAATCGCTGCCAACGTCTCTAACTTAGTGCACCCATTAATCGAAGTTGAAGACAATGCGATCGTGATGGGAAGAGGGGAACGTCCCTTCACTCTTTTGGCTTCTACCGGAGCGTCTTCCAACTATTTAAACCAGGTTGCCATCAAAACCAAAGACGGACACACGATACGCATAGTCGGAGAATCAGTTTTCGTCGATGACAAGATTCAAAAAGTTAAAAAAGAAGAATATTTCTATGGCAAAGCTTGCTATGGAAGAGGACACGAATACATGTTTGACGACTTCTATTCTTGTGTAGAAGAAGGAAAGCCCTACTTCCTCAACATCGAAGAAGCGTCCAAAGCAAACAGAGTTGTTTTAAAGTCCTACAAGAGCAAGGGAAAAGAAATTGAATTCTAATGCCGAAGATCGAAGAAATTGATAAAAATTTCAAAGTCGACGACCGAACAATTAATGGTCGCCTTATTTCGGTTCCTTCATCATCGCTCTCACTTTTCGGCATCCAATATTCCGACGGCAAAGGTTTCCATAGACTCCCAAATGATTTGGTTTCCTCATTAGGAGACATCTATAACTGGCTTAACGAAGTCGTGGCCGGAGGACGCGTTTGTTTTAAAACAAACAGCAAATTCATAAAAATCCACGTTACTTATCCAACGTTGGATATATTGTCTCAGATGGCTCTAACTGGCCAAGCCGGCTTTTCTTTGAACGAAATAAAAGGTGGAGAGGAAACACATGTCCATACATTCGCCTTTTCGGTCAATGACAAAGAGGGATACTCCTCTTCGACCGACGAATTAGATGGGGAAGAGCACGATTACATCATGTACTTCCCTCTATATAATCGCGTTAGCACTTTATCAATTGAGATCGAAGAAAATGCCACCATTTCAAAACTGAACCCTTATAGAGACGCAAAACCGATTTTGTATTATGGAAGTTCAATCACCAATGGCGGTTGTGCTTCTAGGCCAGACAATACATATGAAGCCTTTATAGCAAAATGGAATAACGTCGATTTCATTAATATGGGGCTATCCGGAAACTGCCTTGGGCAGAAAGAAATGGCTGAATTCCTTTCTTCCTTTGAATGCAGCGCCTTTGTTTTGGACTACGATTACAACACGCCTAGCCTTGAGCATCTCGATAACACTCACGAAAAGGTATTCTTAGAATTCAGAAAGAAACATCCGGATACTCCCGTCATCATTATTTCCGCACCATACGGAAAAGGTAATCCAGATTATTTTGCCAAGCGCCGCTCCATAGTTAAGAAAACGTACTTAAATGCCAAAAAGAACGGGGACGATAATGTTTATTTCATAAACGGGTACACATTTTTCCCGAAGCAAATAAAAGACGACTGCATTGTCGATAAATGTCACCCAAATGATTTAGGCTTTTATTACATAGCGAAAAAAATCGCTAAAACCTTGAAGAAAATTGGCTTATAAAATCTTCAGCAATTGATGAAGATCGTCTATTTCAAAATCGATACGCAAATCGGTCTTATTTTCTTTATGTTCTTTGTTATACCAAACAGTAGCAATGCCGGCGTTGTTCCCGCCCTGAATATCGCTAGTGAGGGAGTCTCCGACAATCACGATGTCCTTCTTATCAATTGATCCATGTTTGTCCTTAATATAAGAGAAAACATAGTCGAAATATTCAATCGACGGCTTTTCGTATCCGATCTCATCGGAGATAAATACCGCCTCTAGTAATCGATCAAGTCCCGAGCCTTTAATCTTTTTCTTTTGGGCAATTTTTGTTCCATTTGTAGCGCCGTATTGAGGGACTTTTATCGACTTAATGACGTCATATGCCTCGTCGTTAAAAACAATCATATCACCCAAGTCCGTCTGGTAATTCTTGTTAAATTCAAACGCTTTCGAGGTATCCAAACCGTATTTTGCGAAGAACTCTTCAAACCTTCCGACCAGAATCTCAGGTTTTGTATGTTCTCCTCTTTCCAAACTGGCCCACCACTTAACGTTTATCGAAGAATAATCCTTGATCATTTCATCGCTGCATTCTCCTAGGCCAAGCCTTTTGAACCCAGTTTTTATGGCAACAGCTTCGGCTGCTTTGAAATTGAGGATAGTTCCGTCTATGTCCCAAAGAATAATTTTATAGCTCACCGCTAAATCATATCCAAAGGGCACAAAAAAGACCACAGGTTACCCCATGGTCAATTTTAAATTAGATCTTATTTTTCTTTGCGTTTAATGGCGACAACACCGAGTCCGACCAATCCGACGATAGCGGCTGCGCTACAACCAACAATGGCTCCACCACATCCTCCGTCTTTCTTCGGCTCTGGTTCTGGGTCTTTCTTGGGAAGGATTTCTTCGATGACGTGACTATAAGATTTGCCTTCGAAATTAGCAGATAAGGTATACGTGGCCTTTCCATCTTTCTCAGTGGTCGGTTCGACAACCACGACAGTGACGGTGGCTGAAACATCTTTGGTGTGGCTGCTATCATTGCCGCAGACAAGATGGAGAGTGCCAGTTGTCTTATCTTCGCTCAAAGACCAAGAGGACTCGACGTAATCATGCCCGCTGGCCGGGATGACAACGTGGGAAGAGGAGACAATTTCGTGACATTCTTCGCAACGGACGACATTGTCGTATCCGCCATCAGTTTCACACCCTGGAGCGGTCATATTTTCTTTGGTCGAAGCACCTGGAACGTGAACGGTTGGATCCTTTTCACCAACCATGAAGGTTTCACTTCCTTTGGCTCCGCAAACGCAAGATTTGTAATACTCCTTGCCGTGCATGCAAGTGGCCGGAGCAGCATAGAATTCTTCGTTCGCGGCTTCTTGATCATAGACGTGAACACCAACATTGGTTTTTTCGCCGCATTCGCAGGCGTCCCAGTGTTCGTTTTCGTCATGGCAATGCTCCGTGTATGCGTGAGGTTCAAATTTGGCATACAAGGAAACATCAGAAGTTAATGGATTACCGAACTCATATTTATTTGTGAATTCCGGCTCGGTATACCAACCGCAGAAGTGGTTTCCCTCTTTTGATGGAGCGGTCGGCTCCTCAAGGGCTTTCGCGGTATAGCCTTTTTCGGTGACAACGCCATCGATATTGAATGAGTAGTTATAGGAATAGCCGTCGATAATGGCGGTTCTGCCAGAGGTTGTGATTCCATATCCAGAACTCATCCAAGCGATGTGGAGCTGAGTGACGGTAAAAGTTCCGCCGTCAACGCCATCGACATTAACGCTTTCGAGCTCGGAGAACATAACTTCATAGCGATACCATCCGTCGCCAATATCGAACACCTTGCCAACATCCGGGTTTCCGCCTTTTCTATAGATGTATTTGTATTTGCTGACATCCCTTCCTCGAATAGTGCCATCTGCAGAATTTCCATTAAGCATAACGACAACCTGCCCGTTTTCACGCGGTTTGAAATGAAGAGCGAATCCCTTCCCTGATGTTTTCCAGTTTTCTATCTGAATAAAGGTATGCTCGGCATATTTGAGGTATTGATCTGGGCCAGAAGTATCGACCTCGTGGTAGAAGGCTTCGTCACTATAGTCATTAATAACCTTCAAGTCTCTGACTAAGAATTTGTTTTGGTAAGGGGCTCCCCAGTTCCAAAGGAATGTGATTCCATCGACTGTAGCGTCTTCGAATCCCGCTTTCTTTTTATCGACGAGGTCGGAGAACATCAATTCGTAGCGGTAGACTTTCTCTTCCGCATTCAAAAGGAACGCACGTCCTCTCCATGAAGCAATTTTGGCGGCGTTGGTAGACAAATCGGTGCCATCTTCATTCGGCTGGAAGCCATAGAAATTAGAAGTGATTTCGGTGGATCCAGAATAGAGCTTCACACTCATTTCCTTCATGACGTTATCGGCAAGTTTAAATTCAAAGGAGAATCCTTTTCCGGAATTGAACCAATTTTCGACTTGGACGAAGTCACCATCGCTAGCGGCCCAGAATCCTTTTTCGGTCATGTCTTTGAATCCATCGTCAGCCTTAACCGCGGTAGATGGGGTCCAAGGAGTCGTGGCAACGTTGGCCCCGATTCCCATCGCACCAATCGCAGCTAAAGACAAAATAGAGCAAATTAAGGTTTTCTTTTTCATATGAATCCTTTCTCTACTTGGCAAATAAATCCAAGTAAGCCTCTCCTTCAAGGAGAATAGACAATGATTTTTTGATCTTCATCTCATCAACCTCGCAATATGAGGTCAAATAATTGAGGATCGCCTTTGAGACTAGTTTAGATGAGTCTCCGTATTTTTCCATAATTTCTTTATGGAACTTGCCCCAATGGACATTGTCGCCAGTCGCCATCATTCCAGTATCAGTGAACCAATATGTGGCCCCGTCTCCCTGGATATCGCTCCTCCAACGAGGAGATTTATAAAACGAGGTCAATTCGAAATCTTTCGTAAGGTTTTCATAAGAAACGCCACAAAGCCCGTTTATGAGGTAGGCAAGCGTTCCGGTTCTATCAGCCCCGCTTTTGCAATGGAAGTTAATCGGATAATTGGCTTCGTCGGACATCAAGGTGAATATCTTGTCGAAATACCCTTTTGAATACGATTTGTATTGGTCCTCCAAAATCATGTCGTATTGAGGCCAATAACGTTCACCCTCCCCAAGAGCTATAACGTAATTGATATTCGGGCTAATTCCATTAAAGTCTCCGATTTGATCTGCGGAACCGCCTTTAATACGGAGGTCAATTTCCGTCTTTATCCCTAATTCATTAAAGAGAGGGACGTCGGCCGTAGAAGGAAGGGCCGACCTATAGAGTTTTCCATACCTAATCTTATCCCCTGTCGTCGTTTCCCAACCGCCAAGGTCTCGCATATTCACGACGCCACCATTTGTGGATTTGATGGTTCTTAGCGGATTCATCGTGAAATAATCCACCAACGATTCATTTCCTTTAGTGTCCACCACTTTGTAGTAATAGGTGGATGGTTCTAAATTCGACAAGGAAATAGAGGTAGACGTGGTCGCTCTTTCTAAATCGATTTTCGAAAACGACGAATCTTTAGAAAGCTGAACTTTATACGATCCGCTTGACCCGCTATTTCTCCATGAAATCATGACAGACTTGGTTGAGCATTCCGTTCTTCCCCTATTTGTATATAGGTATCCAGCGGCTTCCTCTTCGTTGCGACAAGATAAATAACCAATGACTGTGTTATCTATGGTCTCCTGTCTTTCTCCCTCCATTTTATAGGGAAGAATTATCTTTCTATTCGGAGGAGCGACCGGCACTTTGTCGACTTCTTTATAGCTAACATCAAAAAGATGCTCGCACTTCGAACATGAATAGTATTCAGCGGTGCCGTTTTTCTCTTCGTACGTCACCGCTTCATGGTGAACATACGCATGGTCGCCGCCATCAATGCATTTGCCCTTTGTTTCGCCACCGCAGCCAACCAAAAGAAGGCTAACGACGGACGAAACGATAAGAAAGGGGTTTTTCTTCATAATCAGAACTTAGGAACGCGGACTATCTTTTCGGTCTTCCTAGATTTTTCGGCAGCATAGCAAACAAGGTGCGAATTAATTGAATCTTCAATCTTCGTCAAAGAAGAAGTCGTCTTATCGCCACGGAAATAAGCACACACGTTATGCATAATTCCATAGTCTCCGCCGAAGTGAGAGTCGATGGCGGGATCACCGTCATTATGGACAATATTGAAATCGATAACCTCGTCAATTGGTTCAATTATCTTCGGATCTGTATGACGGACCGTGAATTTGTTTTCACCGAGCTCACCAACGATTTCTCCTAATGTACCGACAATGTGAATGTGGCGGCTGATCTTCGTGGCCCCGCCAACAAGGTTAAAGGATCCGACGGATCCATTAGCAAACTCAACGTTGACGCACTGACGGTCAACGATATCCATATCGGTCTTGTAAACGCATTGACCCATGATGTCGTGCTTAAGATATTCAAGCTTTTCTTCCATGGTGATGTCTTTATAAGGCTTATCAATATTCTTCCAAGTGTATTTTGGGAACCAGTCTTTGACCGCTTCAAAAATAGCGGCGTTATAAAGGCATTTATCTTTCACCGGGCACTCATGGCAATACTGAGTGGCACCCTCAGGGGCGTTCTCCGGGCAATACATTCTTCTAGATCCGAAAGAAGAAACCTTAACCGGCGTGGTGGCATTATTAAGCCAACACATCAAATCCATGTCGTGGCAGGATTTAGCCAAGAGGAACGGAGATCCGCACTCCTCTTCGTTTCTCCACTTGCCGCGGACGTACGAATTGACCATGTGGACGTTCCAAACATATTCGTGAAGCTCAAGCTCACAAATCGTTCCAATGGAACCGGAATCGATGATTTCCTTAATCTTCGAATAGAACGGCGTGTATCTAAGAACGTGGCATACGCAAATTTTGCAGCCGTTTTCTCTAGCGGTTAAAACTATCTTCTTAAGCTTGGCTTCGGTTTCGACGATTGGTTTTTCAAGAAGGAGGTTATATCCAGCTTTTAAAAGGGGGAGAGTCGTTTTTAAATGGATTTGATCCATCGTCGCGTTGATGACGAAATCGCACTCAATATTGGCTTTTAAGAAAGAAGCAATAGAAGTGAAACAATTCTTTTTGTCGACATGAAATTCTTCCGCGGCGGTTTTAAGCCTAAATTTATTTGGCTCAACAAGAGCGACAATCTCAAGTTCTTCTGGCTCTAAGTTTGAATAGTTGGCATATATTTTTCCGCGGTTGCCAAGACCAATAACCGCAGCTTTGAGTTTTTTCATATTCCCTCCAAAATTATTTGGAATAGTAATTAAGGCCTTTAAAAACTGGGACTCCGCTCTCGAAATTCCATACATCCGGATTGAAGGTGGAGTAGTCATTTTTGGCTTCATCCATCTCTGCGAACCTTGGATACCACAAAGCGCTCGGGTACATAACAAACTTAGTTCCGGCGAATTCGGTATCTGCGTCAGCTTCGGTTTGATAGATATAGTTCTTGAATCTATCAGTTTGGCCTATGCCATTGCTCTTCGGACTCACGATGTAGAAGTTTCCGCTTCCTGTCGCAAGCTTATGGATTCCGAAAGCACCATGATTGTAATTCGACTCCATGGTAGCCGGGACGTGAATGATCGATTGAGAGATTTTTAAGAAGCCATAGGTGCTATAGAAAACGCCAAAGGCCGGAGTGGAAGAGGTACTATGGACGGTATTATTGAGATAAACATCCTTAATGGTGGCGCCACCGTCGCAGTGATGGGCGATGAGCCCAGCGAAAGCAGCCTGCATTTCGCAATCGGCGAAAGCGATATTCTTTATTGTTCCTTTGAACGAGTTTCCAAATAATCCCCATTCATCACCAGGCGCGGCATGGTCAAGATAAACGCTGACCTTGTGTCCGAGTCCTTCTAATGTTCCGGCAAACGTGGACGGATATTTGCCAGCAGGCATCGCCAAATGGTTTGTTTTGTCGACCAAGTCTTTGACAACCACAAAGTATCCAGTAACCTCGGCCCCTTTGGTGTCCGCACTATAGAAGTTGGTGAAATCAGAGACCTCGTCAATGACTCTTTGATATGTTTGAGTACGGACTTTAATAGCCATGACTTCGTTATAAACGGTAAGCTCAGCGGTTCCAAAAGACGTAGAACTTGTGGAGCCGACGTCTAAGACCTTATCTCCATCAACGGTCAAAGCTCTACCATCTTGATAGGCTTTAACGATATTGGTAGATCCAGCCGGGAAAAGAGAGCCAAGCGACTTCATCGAATCGGTGCTCTCGTCATAGAACAATCCATCATCGAGTGAGAAATAAGGAACCCATTCTTCGATTTCAAGAACAGGGAGATTTACAGTGATGTTGAATGATTTGGAGTAGACGTTTGATGAAGAATCGAGGAAAGAGACCTTCAAGATCGCGCTTCCTTGCCTAATTGAGGTGATGCTTCCTTTCTTTGTGGATGCATCGTATACGAAATCAACAGACGGCAAAGAAGGATTATCGCTTGATTTGTTATCTATGACCTCAACCGATTGAATCGGCATGGCAACGCCATCTTCTTCGGCGTCAATCGAAGTGATTTCTTGCGACACTTTGTAATCGGCGGAGCCAATATGATCGACGGTGAAGAGACTTACATCTCCGAGATCGCCGTTGTTTAAGTAAATGTTCTTCAAAGAAATGATATCGACCCTTATTTCCATCGAAAGAGAAGGCGAATCGAAATTTCTCCATCTAGCGTTAACGATGATATCGGTGCTGACATTAGCTTTATTACCGGCCGTGAATATTCCGTTTTCGATAGAACCGGCCTCTGGATTTGTTACGAAATAAGAAGCATTAACATCATAGAAATCCTTTCCATTGAACTTAATCATGGTTTGAAGATTCAATGTGGACCCCTTGGTGACTTGTTCTACAGCCTCCACCTCGTTCACAAAGTGAAGAGAAGGAACGAGTAAGCCTGATGTGACCGAAACGGTGCATGTAGCGATTGAGCCACCATACGAAGCCGATATGACGGCCTCGCCGTTTCTTATAGCTTCAATCCTTCCGGATTCATCTACGGTAACGACGCTGGAATTGGAAGAAGACCAGACGTATTTGACTTCGGACTCATCGGAATTAGTGGCGACGAGCTGGCTCTTGTCACCGATAGTGAGCTTAATTTCCGATTTGTTAAGTTTTACTTCGAACGCAGGAGCTACAGTCGAACTCGAAGACACGTTTCCGCCATTTGAGCAGGCCGAAACTAATCCGCAGGAGAAAAGAAGGAAGCTAACTGATAATGTTTTGAGAATTCTCTTTTTCATGTTTGTCCCCTCCTATTGAAGCAAAGTCAAAATCCAAGTGCTTAACGGCGCGCTTCTTTCGGAAACGAGGAAGAACTTCAGCGGAAGGATTTCGTAGTAGAAGTAATTGGCCATCTCGTAATACATCTCGGCGGATAAGTAATCCTTTCCATATAGAGAAAGCAGGAAATACGCAGGAGAGACCCATTCGAGATCGATGTGTTCTTTGATGGTTTTGAATAAGGCCGGATCCACTTCTTCGTAGACGGCGACTTTCGCTCTAGCATCATCAATAAAGCTAAGCCATTTCATAAGCATTTGCTGTGGCCAGAATTCCTGGTTTCCAACGGCGACGTTGATGATGCCGCCACGGAATTTTCCAGCGCGTTCAAGCAAAACCAAAGAATAAAGATTCTCGGCTTCATAAAGCTTCTTCATGTCATTAGCGGCATCAAGGAACATATGTTCAAACCATCCATCGATGAGCTTGTTCATATCGAGGTTGCTGTTCCAGCTGAGTTTGGCATCAAGATAAATGGCAAGCATCTGGAAAGCAGTGAGGTTATAGGTGTTCCATCCGCCTTGGTTATAAAGGAGTTTGGCATGCCCACTGGCAAAGAACTGATATGCGTCAGGGTTATAGAAGTTGGTGGAGTTAACGTGCGAAAGGTAACCACCGAAGTTGGCGTTATAGGTCCAAAGATAAGTAGAAGGAGCGACATCGCACCACTTCTTATAGTTGACGACACCTTCTTGGTTTTCCTTGTCATAGATGCTCAACTGGTAGTTGATTCCGCTGGAGATAGCATAATAAACGCCGACATCATCTCTCATCACAAGATCAGGGTGATTGATGACGTTTTTCTTAAGCTCTGGATCATAATGGGCCGGAGCGTTCACGTAGTCATTGTAGGCAAAGAAGAGGAGTTTGAAGTCGGGGCGATTGTATTTGGCATTGATGGGGTCGTCCATCCAAGCGCGAATCTTAGCCATCAAATCATTGCAGAAATAGATGACATTTCCCGATTGCTCTCCATACATCTTTGTTTTGGCGGTGCAGGATTCGCATTTGCAGATATCGTGGTTATCTTCCATTGTGAAAGTGACGATATTCTTCATCGGATAGTTAACAGGATCAAAAGCGACCAATCCCTGCTCAATGATTTCGGCCGATCTATCAACCAAGGCCTGGTAATCTTCAGGATTGCCGTGGGCCGTATAGCAAATCTGATCGCCGGAATCCGAGAACCAAGTCGGACGAGAAGTCGGCGCGTTCCTAGGAATAATGTCCAAAGAGTTATGGATGGCGGACCTAGTCGCTCCGGCCTCTGTATCGGCGACCGCTAAGATGTAATCGGCGAAGTCAAACGGGGTACGAAGCCTGGTGGCGACGTTGTTCGGATTTTCTTTAATAAAGCCCCAGGAGTTAGCGCGAATTTGAATATCCGGGATATCCGTGATGTTCATTTCATAGAACTTGAGGTTCTCAACTTCGTCAATATAAACGCAGTCATACGAATAAGTATCGAAGTGAAGAAGAGCCTCTAAGAAATCGTAGACGGCATAAATGCAACCATGCGTATCGCCACCATTGAGATAAACGGTTTTATCCTTGGTTTGGATGCGAACCGCTTGAGTTCCTAAAGCTTCCTTGTCAAAAGAGAGCCCGCTCGTGGAGAACATATGAGTATCGCCAATGGAGATGTATTTTCCAAGAGCGTCATGCTCCATTCCAGCAGCCGTTTCATTGACGACATCAATGGTAATGCCTGTGGCTTTTTTAAAGAGGGCGACAAACTCTTCCTTGGCTGTGGTCAAATATGAATCGACCGCGTTCGGAAGAAGAAGTTTGTAATCGGTGACGTTATTTTTGACGATGTAATCTTCGGTCTCTTTAACGTCGAAATCATGGACGCCTTCAAAAGGATAACGGGCAATGTCATCTTCTTTACCGATGACATCCCCACCGCTTTGCGGGCCAGAGCATCCAACCATCAAGGCGGATAGCAATAACAAGAATAGTGTGTTCTTCTTCATAACTATGCCCTCACAATCACGGTATAGGAGTCGCTGCTCCAGTTACCGTATTCATCGTATGCGTATACGCTGACCTTGAAGGTTCCGACTTTATGGAAAGCGTATGTTTCGCCGACATTGAAACCGGATTCGGAAATCGTGCCGTTATAGTCTTCAATCACGACGTATGTTTTGATTTTGCTTGGGTCGGAATTGTTGTCGCTAACCGTGAAGGACCTAATGCGAACTACGCTATGGACCTCGACTTCAAGGGTAGAACGATCCGCAAACGTAACAACCGGCGGAACCGTATCATCAACATTAACGATGTAATAGTCTTTATCATTGACGATCTTTTCTCCGCCAGACCTCGAAGATCCTTCGCAGGACACTACGTAATTAACACGGTACTGTCCGCATTTGGCGAGGTTGATATCGTATTGGCGATCGGCAAGAACCGAATCTAAGCGGATTCCGTCAAGAGAGGTAACAACTTCGCCACTAGAATCGGTGATGGTAAGTCTGATGTCGTCGGCAAGAACCGGAGACAAGACGCTAGAGGCGACGCATGGGGCGGCGGAATAGTCGCTTCCGATTTCAAACGATCCCGTTTTCTTATCGTAATAAGATTGAGGACCAGTCTCGATCATCTTCGCGGCCTTCAAGACGTTTTGGTTATTTATTTTTTTAACGTCGATAGCGGTCGCGCCGTTTGTCATAACGTCCAAGCGCGAAAGCTCGAAGTTATGCTCGACTTCCATCGAAACATAGTCGTTAACAAAGAGCTTGCCGCTTTGGACCAAAATGTTGATGGATTCGCTGGATCCGGACAAATTGAAATATCCGCTTTGTTTGGTTTCGAATTTTCCATCGTTTTGAACAATCGTGGCCTTAAAGGTCAAGGATGTCATCTTCTCGATGAAAACAGAAATGTAGTTTCCTCTATCTTGGTAATCGGAAAGAACAACTTCGATCGAATTTGCGTTAGAGGCTTCGAAATCAAAATTGAAAGCAAAGTTGGAGAAAGATATGACATTGGCAAACGTCATGTTTCCAGAGGCGCCGAATTCATAACGGAGGCTCGAGAGCTCTTCGGATTTGGCTTCAAAATTTCCTTGGAAGTAATCAACGTAATTCCTCTCAACGCTGCGTTTTCCGAATTTCAAATCAAGGATCTTTATCTCGTCGCTCGTGTATTCGACTCCTCCGGCGGAGAATTTGAATTTAACGGAGGACGAGCCAGTGATATCAATCTTCCTTGGATTGGAGACGACGCTAAAAGCACCGCCATCGAAAGAGACGCTGGGGGTCGTTTTAACTTCGACCGGTCCATTCGCGGTCGCTTTCACGCCGACAAAGTCATTCAAGGAATATGAAGCACCTTTAATGTAATAAGGATAGACGGCCGGGGCCTTGGCGAAGTAGACGTTACCGATATCTTCGGAATTAACCTTGTAGCTATAAGAGGTCGAATAGAAGGCATCGGATATTTCATACGAAATCTCATATTCGCCCGTATAAAGCGGGACAAAAGAATAGGCGGTCTTGCTTTCGTTTAAGCCTAGAGGCGTCACTTCGCCTTTCGGATCGATTGCGTATGCCTTGATAGAAACGTCGCCATTATGACCAGCAACTTCAAGGAATGGAATGTCGTTTGGAGCAGCCGCGTCGAGCTTAGCCACTTTCTTCTCTTCGAAGGTGAACGGCTTCTTGTCAACGCAGTTTAAGCTAACGACTTTCTTCGAGACGTTGCCAAAACTGTCACGAGCTGTATAAACAAGCGAATAATTTCCTAAAACGGTCGGAACGAAGTAATCGGAACTATAGACAGAGGATTGATCGGGCTGCCCATAATTAAGGTATACGTTGGTCTTTAAATCTCCATAGTAGTTATAGTCGAGGACGGTGACGTCACTTGGGATATAGAACTTTTCGTCTTTGGAAACGGTAACGGATTCTTTTCCTTCTTCCATGAAGTCAGTTTTGATGGTCGGGGCTTTTTCGTCATAGACGATCGCGTCTTTGAGTTCATCGCCCTTCATCCCCAAAACGGAAACGATTTCGATATCCATGGATCCGGAATTGAAGCCGAAGCATTCAAACTGAGCATACACTTCGCCGGTCGTGAAGAAGCTTTCAACGTCGAGAGGGTTGCTATCGTAAACTTCAGGAGCGTCAAGGTCGGTGATCAATTTGTTGGTATCTTTTCCGATGAAATATGTCTTGTTGTCATTAAGATCCCAAGAATAGGAAACGCCGTTTTCTCTAATTAGGGTCGCTTCATCCATCATGCCACCCCAAACACCATAAGCGTCAACGACTTGGTAACGGGTGGTGACGTGTTTGTTATAAGAAACGCCTTCATAAACGCAGTTGATCTTGTCGGGGCGATTCGGGTTATATTCTAGGCCGGTGAAATTCTGCTCACTGGAGCCAACGCCAGCATAGTAAGGAATGGCTGATTTATCGCACCAAGTGTAGAACTCGAGGAAATGGTCTGGGTTATAAGCGTCGACCAATTTAACTGTGCAGAAAGAAGCGGCCGGAATTTGGTCTTTAGTCTTCCTGAAAATAGGATAGTAATTAACTACGTCGACCAATCCGTTCTTAAAGGAATGGATGTCCACCACTTTATTGATCTTGAATGAAGATCCGCTGACGAGGTTGACGGCGATGCCCTTCTTCGCGGAAACAGGCATAGAGTTCTCAAAATAAGAAGTCACGCCATTGCCGTTTTCATATACGGTTTTGCGAACGACGAATTCTTTTTTAAATGAAGCGCCGCCTTTTGCATAATACGCGACCTTGTATTGTCCAGGGATATCCAAAGAGAATTTACCCGGAACCCTAGTCACACCATTCGGCAAAGTGACTTCTCCATAGGTGACCTTATTCATCACCCCATCCTTTTCAAAGTAGAGCTTTTCAATGGACGGAGCTTCGAGCAAGTATCCAAAATCATAGGAGTCGGCGAATGTAGAATCATCGAGAATGACGTATTCCACTCCTTCTTCGGCCGAGAGGCCTTTTACTCCCGGAATAATCAAAGATACCGCTATGAGCGACAACGCGGCGATGCCTAGAATTGATTTCTTAAACATAACTACTCCTTTATGCCTCCGGCGGACATATTGCCAAGTAAGGCTTTCCTAGTCGCCAAGAAGAGGGCGAGGACAGGAAGAACTAGCAACATACATCCGGCCACGATCTGAGGAATCTCAATGGCGTCAGATCCGATGATGTGGACGCTATTGGTGGACATTTTGTAAATGGCGTATGAAAGAGTTGGGTGGTTGGGGTAATAAAGAAGCGGGGTCTGGTAGTCGTTCCAAAGGGTGATGAAGTTGAGAAGGAAGACAGTCCAGAACAATTTCGACGCCATCGGGAAAACAATGGTGAAGAAAGCGCGGAACTGATTGGATCCGTCAATCTCAGCGGCTTCGATATAAGTGTCGGAATAATCTTGGAAATACGCGGCAAATACGAAGAAATATAGACCCGTAAAGTTAAGATTCAAAAGAAGCATCCCTAAATAAGAGTCATAAATCGCCAAGTCGCGGGTAAGTTTCAACATAGCAGGCGCACTGCCGACAATCGGAATGGCCATGATGATCAACATCACGACATAGATGATCTTGGAGAATTTGTATTTATATTTCGAAACAAGATAACCAGCTACCAAAGCGACAAAGGTCCTAGCAAACGATCCGACGATACAGTAAACGAAGGAGTTGATCATGAATAGACCAAAGGTAAATCCGCCTTCAGGTCCAGTATTGCTAATGCGCCCAAAGAAAGCGGAGATGTAGGAATGGTCTTCGGCTTGATACTTAAACGCATTAAGGACAATGTAGTAGTTATTGATGAAGGAATATTCACTGTGGACGAAATCGGGGAATCCGATGATGTTTCCGCCAATCTTATATTCTTCGGAGGTTTTGAACGATGTGTTGAAGCCCCAAAGCAACAAAGCGATCAAAGTCAAAGAATAGAGGAAAAGAATCACCATGACGATGATCGATCCAGCATTAGCCTTCTCGATAGGCTTCTTCTGGGCTTTTGGTTTTCTCTTAATCAACGCTAGGGCCATACTTCGTTAACAACTTTCTAACCGTCAAAACGACCGGTATTAAGAACAAGGTGATGAGAACACCTAACGCGGAAAGCTCCGGATAGGATAGGTATTTGCTTCCTTCTGCCACATAGAGGTTTGAACCTACGGACTGCGTGTAGAAGTAGTATCCAAATGTCGAGAACAAGTTGGATCCGCCTCCGCCGAAGAAGGAATATAACTGCATCTGCTCAACGAATAATCCAGCCATACCGGTAACGATGAAGGTTACCAATGTCGGCCAAATCATCGGGACGTATATGTGAATGAACTGACGGACAGGACCAGCGCCATCGACTTTCGCGGCTTCGATGATCGAAGGGTTGATATCGGTCATCGCGCCCGTGTAAAGCATGGTGTTGGTGCCGTAAGCTAACCACAAGTTATAGAAAAGAATGGTTTTGAATTGGGTCTCTTTGGTGCCGTCTAATAAGCCAGCGACGTTTCCACCGCCGAAAGCCGAGACCAAATAGCGGTAAACATCGGTGACGACATACTTATAAAGAATGGTCAAAACGACCGCCGATAAGACACACGGCAAATAAAGCATGACCCTGAAGAACCCGGAGAAGCGGTAATTCTTCGCGATATAGAAGCTGAATATCAAAGCCAATGGCGTGACTATGAATAAATTGCATCCATAAAAAATCAAAGAAAAGCCGACCATCTCGCCAACGTCTTTGCTGAACAAGATGCTCCAGGCTTTCTTGAAATTTGTTAAACCCACCCAAACGGCCGTGTAACCAAGGCCATCAGTGTTGGCTTCGTATTTTTGGAAGCTAATCAAAATGGAGTTGAAGTTAGCCACCCAATAAAAGATTGCGAACTGAATAAGAGGAATAGCGAACATTCCTAGGTAAAAGAAGAGCCTGCTTCTTTCGCGTTTGCTCGCAAAACCCTTTCTTTGTCCCTGTACGGTTAAGGCGGCCATTATCGTCTCCTAATTAGTCGTTGTTATATTTCCAGGAGCTCGGTTTGATGGAGAAATCATCAAAGATGGTCGGAGCGTGTTCTCCGCCTTTGAGTTTCTGGAGTTCGTATTTGCCAGCGACGTCAACGAACGGGGAAGACTGGAGGCAAAGCTTGATGATACTCTTGGCTTTCTTGAAAACCTTGGTGGTTCCAGAAAGACCGATAATATTATCGGTATTGGCGTTCCTTTGCTTAAAGAGCTTTTCATAGAACGGGCCGGAATTGGACAAGTCGTCGGTATTCATCGGATAGTTGATCATCCTCGGCATACCGGTCTGGATTGAGAAAGCGGCGAGTTCTTCTTCGCTATAAAGGAACTTCATGAAGTCGATGCAGACGTCCTTGATCTCAGGATTGTTTTTGATATTTCCGTTAATCATGGAGAAGGAGTGTCCAATATCGACGAGGCACTGTTCTTTTCCTTCAAAGCTATCGGAGTTGAAGACTTCGGTCGGAAGGTTCATCCAACGAACGTCGAGGTCTCCCCTCTTTCTTCCGGTGTATTTTTCGAACTGGTTGAAGCAGCCCATTTCGCTGGACTCGTTGTACCAGTAGGATCCTTCGATAAGCATCGCGGCCTTATCGTAGTCACGGGAAACATCGCCAAGATATAAGCATTTCTGGGCGTCGTAGTGGCTCTTTGTGGAGATGGAGGAATCGAGGTTGAAGAAGCCTTCGTTTTTCATGATGTCGAGGAGGGCGATGGCGTAGTACTTAGCGGCCATGTCGTTCCCTAAATATCCCTGGCTTCCATCAGCGGCCATGGTGACTTTCTTAGTCTTTGGCTTTTTGACGTAATCGATGCCCGGGAAGGCGTTTCCTTCATAAACGATGTTACCAGAGGCGTCTCTTTCAACGACCTCGATTTCGCCAGTGCAGTTATAGTAGTTCTTCATCTGCTCGGTGCCGGCCAAAGAAGACCAAATGCCCGAGAGGAGATAGTCGCCGTATTTCTGGTATTGGCCAGAGATGACGATCGGGGCGCAGTTATTGGATTTGATGTAGTCCATCAAGATGATGAACTGTTCCATGGTAGCCGGGAGGCCGTCATCCATGGTGCCAGCTTTTCCGTCTGGGCCAACGGATCTCTTGGTATTCAAATCGCTGACGAAATAATCGGTGCCATATTTGCATTCCCATTCGATCTTGTCGTCAGCAGTCGGATCGGCGAAATAAGCGAAGATGCTGTCGAATATTTCGTGGTTATAGGTAAGACCGCCATAGTATTCATAGTGAGGAAGACCATAGTATTTGCCTTGAACCTTAAGGCCGTCTTTAACGCTATCGAAGATGTTGGAATCGAGGGATCCGCCTTTTCTGGTCTCGTCCAAGACGATTTCGTCGAGGTCGAGAAGAAGTCCGGCCTGACCAAGTTCGGTGATGTCGGAGAAACGTTCATCAAAGAACATGGAGGTATTGGATTGGTCCATCGTGCTGGTCTTAAGTTCGAAGGAGTTGATGAATTTGATGTAGACGCCTTGGTGTCCGTCGGCGTAAGACTTGTTCATGACTTCCTTGGCGAAACGGTCAGCGGCCTTTTCGATCCAAAGGCTTCCGATACCACCACCGAAGTTTCCGACGGTGATCTTCGTTTTGTTCGGTCCATCAACGTTATATTGATAGTTTCCGCCACTGGTGGAAGAGGTGGCCGGGCCAAGCTTTCCACACGAAGCTAGCGTCGAAACAACGGCCAACAAAGAAATCGGTAATAATGCTTTTTTATATTTCATATAAGGTTTCTCCTTATTCTTTCAACAAACTATAACACAAAGAAGGGTTTTGACAACCAATCTAAGCAAAAGGCAGAGGTCGCGCTCCAAGCTTGTAGATTCGACCCGTCTTGGTAATATGGCGAGAAATACTCGATTGGAGTTAGGTTTCCACGTTTTATGTTGTACATAAACCACGATGTCAGAGCATATTCATATTCCCTGCCGTTCAACGACATAGCGTATGCGACAATCGCCGACCAATACGGCCAGTTCGCTCCATTGTGGTAACGATATGATTGGGTGGATTTGTTGACCACGCCTTTATATCTTTTATAAACCGGATAGGCGGACATGACGCCGTAATCTTTAAGCTCTTCGTGGTTTTTGGAATAAAGCATCTTCTCGAAGTTATCCAAGAACCTATCTTTTTTATCCTCAGGGACGATATCGAACAACACGGCCAAGATCGTATCGACAACTAGGTTGTCTTCATATACATCTCCGTCTTTGTAGTTGTAGTAATAGCCAAGTTCGTCGTTCCAAAGAATCTCGTTGATCTTCTTTTTAACGATCTCGGCTTCTTTCTTGTATTTGTTTTCGCCGCCGATAAGGCTTCCCATACAAGACAAAGCCCTGTAATAAAGGCATTCGTCGAAAGTGACGTACCCAATCCTGTTAACTTCATCAGACCAATCGAGTCTGTTATATGGACCCTTCTTATAGATAAGATGGGTTTCATCAGTTCTTGAAGCTGTATTTTCGAGGACTTTTTCGCAAAGTTCTAAGACGGTTTTTCCATTCACGACTTCCTTGAGCAAGGATTTGTCGCCGGAATGGGCGACATAGTCGAAAGTCTCCATCACGAAGAAGGACGGGCTATCGTAATGACCTCCCCAGAAGGAAGAATAATCAGATTTAACCGCGGATGGGCATTCTCCGTTTTCCCCGATTCCTTTGGCCAAGGTCAAAACTTGGTTGCGGATTATCTCAGGGTGTTCTTTATGGAGAGCAAGAACGGTCCAATAAGAGTCGCGATAGTAGGTCCTAAACGGAACGAGATAGTTGACGCCCGCCGTTAATCCAGAGAATCCAGGAATAGACTTGTAGTTTTCTAAGGCGGCAAAAACAGAAGATGCGTATATGGCTTTTTTAAGTTCGGTGTCCGCAGATTCAGGAAGTGAGATAGATTCGATTTCGTTTTCGAGCATCTTCAATATGCGCCCCGACTTCTTCACCATCTTCTTCGGATCATCGGTGAAGGAGAAGCAAACGTCAAAACGGGCCGTTTTCCCTTTGGATGTTATGTAATAAGAGTAGTTGTCCATTACCTCGTCGACTGGGAAAGTCGAAGCAAGGGATGGAACGTCCTTAAATTCGCAATAGTCATAGGCCATCACGATTTCTTTTTCTTCTTTGAAACGATAAGAAATGCGATTGAAAACGTAGGACTCATAACCATATTGGGTCAAAGTGATGCTGCCGTCTTTTAACTGATAAACGATTTTTTGAATACGACCGCAGCAAATGACTTTCTTTTTTCCAAAAATAGTTAGAGGCTCTCCGTCGATATAGATGTTCAAATAGGAATGGCCTTTAACGTTATAACGAGGGTTGTTCACATAGTGAAAATAGGTAATGCCACCCCTCCCATCGAATTGGGTGCAGTACTTGTCGGTTCCGATATCAAAGAGAACTTGCTCGTAGTTCTCCCCGGAAACGATGATTCTCTTATCCTTGAATCTTGTTTTCATATTCATCTTCCTCCCTACTACTATGGTATAGACCTTTTAGGTAATAGTATTCGAAATTGTCTTTATTAATGTTCTCGTCCAAAACCGAATAATAGAACGAGAATACAAATAAGAGATACCACGGGGCGACGAAAAGCATATAAGCGATGTTGATGAATTCGCTGACCATCGGCGTCATGACCAAAAGGGCCGACAGCACGTTGGTGACAATCGGAACAATGGCAAACCCAAGCGAAATCAGGATTCCTTTTACGTGCACTATCACGAATAGTTGGACCCCGTTTCTTAAAGCTTCGGCAAAAGAAGCTTCATAGAACGTCTTATAAACAAAAAGACCCACGATAATCGGATAGACGAAAAGGATGAAGAAAACGGTCGTAATCAAGAACCAAAATGTCGGTCCGACGAACCTGAATAAGACGCTTAGCAAAATCACGAAGAAAGCCGCGAACGCAGATATGCCAAGGAATCCTTTGACGTTCTTTTTAATGCCTTGTCTAAAGTCGTACCAAAAGAAAATCGGTTGGCTAAAAATCAGTTTCTTCAATATTTCAAAAACACCCGATAGACCAACGGTAAAGACGAGGAACAAAATAGCCCCTGCAATCCCAAACACCATGACGTCAGTATAAAAGAAGGCGTAAAAAGAGGATTCCGTGATCTCCCCACTTTGAAACAAGTTATAGGCGTTGTTGATGGTGAAATCTAAAAAGAGGGTACTCACCAAAAGCGGAAGCGAAAACAAAACAAGGAACAGGCCAATCAAAAGGAAAAGAGGCTTTCTTGTTTTAAAGATGAACTTGAACTGATCTTTCCTGCTATGCGGAAGAGAACTGGCTAAAAAGTCCTCATTCGCATATATGGGTCTCTTCTTTCGTTTAGCCATTTCCCAATACGTAGCGTTTAAGCACGTCCTCAGTCGTGTTTTCTTTAGTCCCATCATAGGTAAGACCGCGTTTGGTCATAACCTTGAAGTAATCTCCAAAAATGAGCCCTTCTTTAATGCTGTGTGTGACGTAAAGAACAATAATGTCTTTTTCTTTCGCATATTGTTTGATGATTGTTTGAATAGATTCAGTGGTGACAGGATCTAAATTCGAAAACGCCTCATCAAGAATCAGAACCTTCGGCTCAGTCACAATGGCTTTAGCCAAACAAACTTTCTGCAGCTGTCCGATTGATATCTGGGAAGGCAAGCAATTCATCAAATGCGAAATTCTAAAAATCCTAAGAACTTTGTAGATTTTCGAGACGATTTCCTCTGGAGATAGTTTTTGTGACTTCAAAGGAAAAGCGATGTTGTCGAATATGGTTTTCTTTGGGAATAAGGATAGATTTTGCTGAACGTAGGCAATGTTTCTTTCCTTAATGGAAAGTTCGTCGGCATTGACCCCATCAAAAAGAATCTCGCCATCATAGGCAAGCAAACCGGTAATGCAGTTGAACAATGTGGTCTTGCCACATCCGTTCTCCCCAAAAATCACGGTTACACCCCCTGAACAAAAATTTATCGACAGGCCGTCAAGCCCATCGATAAATTGTTTGTTCTTTTGGATGTAGGTTATTTTGATGTTTTTACAAGTAAGTTCAGCCATCTAAGCCCTTTGGCGCATGCACGCCATTCCAATAATTAATGATTAGTTGTGTTTTTTCTTCCTGGAGAAGATGAGTCCACCAGCGGCAAGCAAGGCGACTCCGCCGACAGCAGCGACGACGTAGTACTCGGAAGCGCTGTTTCCATTGAAGAGGAAGGAAGTACCGTAAGCAGCGGTGACCGGGACCGGAGTGTAGTTCGCGATGCTCGGATATTTGGCGAAGATGTAGCCGAGTCTAGCGTTGGCTCTCTCGACTATGGTCTTTTGATCAGCTCCAACAATATTTTCCGGATAGACCGTAAGAATCTTGGATTGCGGGGCGAGGGTGTTGTATCTCGTCTTTAGGGCCGCAACAGTTTCGGTAAGAGCCTCTTGATCGGTGGATCCGTCGGCGACACAAACCGCAGCAGTGTTATTCATGACGTTGGTTGCGTAATCTCCAACCTCGGTTTCAGCAGCGGAAGAATAGAAGGAGATTAACTTAACGTTTCTGATGGTTGGGCGGCATCCGTATTTAACGTCATTTGCCCATTGTCCGAAATAGAGAATCGAAACCGTGGATGTTTCTTTTCCATCGACACACGAAACATCGGCGAACATCGCTTCGTAGCGATACCAGCCATCAGCTAAAGTGATTGTTTTACCGCAGGTGGCAGTACCAGTATTTCCAGGGCGATACATATAAATGTTTCCACTAGAGACGGTCGCCCAGCTATTCGGCTGTTCCTTGAATTGAATCAAGGTTTCGAAATCTCTGCCTTCCGCCGGCTTAAACTCAAAGGAAACGCCTTTTCCGGAAGTTTTCCAGTTAGCAACCGCGGGCATTTGACGATTCACGCCATACCCTTTGAGGTATTGGCCGTCGCCACCGCGATCTTCGTATGTGCAAGGAGTCATGCCGAGATATGTCGTTTGATCGGTGATCTTAATATTACGAACAGCGACGATGTTGGAGGCATCGCCCCAGGCGCTTAAGTTGATACCATCGATGTAATCAACACCTTCGTTTATGCCGGCATCGGCAAACATAACTTCATATTTCATCCAGCCGTCGGCGAGGCTAACGACATCACGCCTTCCAGGCGTCCTGTCGAGAACAGCAGCTCCGTAGCTCGACATAGCGACACCGCCAGCATCAGAAACATCTAATAAGTAAATGTTTCCGCTGGCATCAACGCCGTTCTTTTGTAAACGGATGACTTGGCGACGCGTATTTTCCGGATTAGCGACCTTAAATTCCATGTAAAGTCCAAGACCGGAAGTTTTCGGATTGGCGACTTTAATGAAAGATCCTTCGGAAGCTCTTAATTTTGTCTTCCCAGTAACATCGACCTCTTCGGTAATGATTTGAGAAGTTCCAGCGGCTTCAGCTTTGGTCTCGACAACTGGCGTGTTCAAGACATTGGCCGTAACTGCGGCAGCGCCGGAGAAGACTAGTCCGGCAGAGGCGGCTAAGACTAATAATTTTTTCATGTAGATAATGCCCTTATAGGGCCTCCTATGCGTTAGTTGAGATTATCGTAAACGAATGTAAGCGTTTTTACAAAAGAATAATTTTGCAAATTATCCCTTAAATTCAAAAAACGTGACTTCCCTTAAAACAAAGGGGGGTCGCGTTTGTTATTTTTCAATGATGTTTTTGAAAAGGCGATCTAGAACCGGGTTATAGCCAACACAGCCATCCAAAGAAGACAAAGTGGATATTATGATTTGGCCTTTGCCGTGTTTGACGGAGCCCATGATTAACTTGTGCTTTTTATGGAGCCTATATTGCTCTTCGGGGGTGTCCTCGAGGGTATAAAGAATCTCTTCGGCGCCAGGATAATAAAACTTAAACCAAGCGGTTAAATCTTGATACCCGGCTTTGGTGTTATAGAAATTTTTAAAATCCAACAAGCCGAATTCTTTTGTATATTCGCAGGAAAAAGATGGATAAATGAGGTTGTTGGCCCTCACCTCTTCTTCCAACGTGTGAACCCTGAAAGATATGTCTTTGCCCAGAACATTCATCGGGTACGTCATGTTGACGAAAACCGTCGCGCCAAGGGAAGCTTTTTCTTCTAATTCCTCTTGATGCTCAACAAAGTAGTCCCTATCAACGAATATCTGATTGTCATCGGTTGGGCCTTCGCAAATAGATTTTAGACATTCCAAAGAAGACGAAAGAATCAACGGGGTTTTATTTGCCTTTTTCTCGTTTGGCTTTATTTCGAGCGAAACTTCGTCATACGTGGTTTTTCCATCGCACGTCATTTCGGAAATTACTTTTACTTCTCCCAAATACCCGGCCTCGCTCTTAACGACAACTTCGCCCAAATACGTAGTTCCTACGGATTTAGCAATTCCTTTTCCCGAATAAGTTTGAATGGTGTCCCCATAATGAATAGACACCCGGAACTCAACTTCCTTGTCTTCTGGGAAATCGTTATAAGCATAGATCTCCACCGCCGCTTTATCTTTTTGGTAAATGACAAACTGGTCACGCCTTAAAGAGACCCTAAGTGGAATATTTGCTTCTTGGAAGGCATAGAAAGCCGGCTTTGGTTTTCTATCGACATCGATTAGTGTTTTGGTCCAGCCCATCGGCCAAGCGTCTATTAAAAGATGGACGGCGGTCGACTCTAAATAATCGCTTCTAAGCCTCAATGAATGCACGTATTCCTTGATTGCTTCCTTTTGGAATTGCCTAGAAGCATTGATCCATTCTTCGATGGTGTTTTGTTCCGGAAAGAAATCGCCATGAAGGACATAGCATTGTTCTTTTGCGATAACCTTCGGACTCCAAGGATCATCGAGTTTCTTGGGGAGCCATTCCTTGGGGGCGTATTTTTTCATTATCTCGAGGCTATCTAAGCCATCGACGCCAAACTCACCGCATCCACACATATAGTCTTTGCGAATCGGGGGCAAATATCCTTTTCTTAGTTTCCCTGATGGGAGTCCGTGTGAAATGTACCAATAGGTATAGCAATGGAAATCGCTTATGCCATACGTCTCTTTTAATGGGGCGTAATCCCCTTCGGAATACTTGATGACCCTGTCCGGATTTAAAAGAAGGACGATTCCTTTTGCGATATCAAAGAACTTTTCGATATCGTAACGAGAAAGAACATATTGTTCTTTTCCCCAAGCGGTTTTATCGAGGGTTTCATTGCAGAACGTTTCTAAAATGACGGAAGGGTGGTTTCTAGTCAGCCTTTCCATTTCATCGACTTGTTTATAGGCTTCGCCAAGAGCTCCGTCGGTCAAATAGGAAAAGAGAGGGAAATCGCTTTGGCAAAGCATGCCCATCATATCAAAGTAGTCGTATATCTGAGGTAGGGTTGGCCTCTGAGTCATGCGGTAGAAATTCAAACCCGCCACTTTAGCGGCCGCGATATCATCAACCAACTGATCGAAGTTGTTTTCCATGACAGCTCTTGGGAGATGCCCCATCTCATTCGTGCCGCGGAGCATTATTCTCTTGCCGTTAAAGAAGAACGCGCCTTTAAGAGGTTTGGATTCTAAATCCATCTTGAATTCACGGAATCCGAAATGAGTTTGAAATGTATCAATCAGCTTTCCGTCTTTGTCTTTTAATTGGACCATAATGTCGTATAGATATGGTTCGTCTAACGTCCACAAGCGGAAAGAAGGTATACGTAGCGTTTCTTTTAAATGGTTAGATCCAATTTGGAAAGAGTCTGATGTGCCTTTGATGTTTGATAAAGAAGCCTCTTTGAAGTTCCTGCCATCAACCGAATAGAACACATCCAAATCTATTTTTGAATCGGTGTAATTCTCAACCGTGGTTTCGACCGTTATTTCGCCTGTATTGATATTTGGGCGAACAAAACAATCTCTCACTCTCTGAAGCGGGGATTTTAATAAATAGATTCTTCCGATGATTCCGGCACCGGCCGGGCAATGATGCCAGCCTAAATTCGGTTCATCATATCCAATGTTGGTGCAAGCGTAAATCTTATTGCCGTGATGGATAGATCCGCTAACCTGGATCCCATTGGTGGTCAAATCGTTATGAATCACCAAAAGGAGCTTATTTTCGCCTTCATTGACGTAATCGGTCACATCGACTTCAAACGGAGCGAAGAAGCCGGTATGGCTATACACCATCCTTCCATTCACGTAGACATCGCAAATGTAGTCGACGCTTTCAAACATCAAAATAAAACGCTTATCGTCATCAAGCGAATCGATGGAAAGACTGGTTATATAGAAGCAATTCCACTTGCCGGTAACCCCTATGTAATGTGGGGTTTTGACCTTTTCCCATTTTCCTTGTTTATTTAGAACTAAAGAGAAATCCTTTTTATCTTCTTCGGTCTCTTTTCTATATAAGAAATCGTTTATTTCGATCTTTTTGCAAGAAACATTGGGAGAATACTTAGCCAAAAACGGTTTTAAGCGAAGTTTAACTTCTTCCTTTTCGCGAAGATAATTCGCGTATAGTTCTTCTTCGCTTTTTTCTTCTCTAGCAAAAACAGGTTCTCCGCCTTCTTTAAGGGAGAAATGAGTAAAAGAAAGGGGCTTTATTTCTTCCAAGCGTTTGATTTCGCCATTCATCTTTTTGCCACCGCCGGCAATTTGAATGAACCTGTCTTTTTCTTTCATAAACTAATGTCGCTTATAGTTTAGCAATGAGGGGGAAAAATTCTATTATCGTTTCTTTTGCGCCTTCATCGTCCTTACTTGTATAGTAAGGGTGTGGATGGATTTGATCCAGAAAGGAGAAAAACAATGAAATCTAAAATCATACTAATTTCAGCCTTCGCGCTAATCTCCTGCGGGGCACAAAACACATCATCGAGCATGAACGAATCAGTCGAGATCGGAGCTTCCGTTTTCGAAGGAGTCGTCGTGAATTATCAAAGCGACGAGAACCTCCTAGGCGTATCGGTTCTTAGCCGCATCCAAAACGGAGCATACGTGTATACGCCGAAAGTTAACGACATCGTATATCTAGTTCCGTCGTTCATGGGATCCAACGAATTGGATCACATGATCATCAACGGCGAAAAATACGAGGCTCAAACAGGAACAGACCAAGATGTGTTTGAAACATACAACGGCCCTCTTTCCTTAAAAGGATTCAAATATTGCTCGTACAAGCAGCCAAATTCTAAGGTGAGTATCGATGTTGTATCAAAAGCCGTGGACGGGGCAAAGCTTCACAACGTTAGCCTAAATATCGTCGACGAAACAACACCCGCAGATGATGGGGGGTTAGAAATCACTGGTTCAAACCTCGATTCCTGTTTCCGAACAAAAGGAAACCATCAGGCTCAGATGATCGAAGGATCGTGGGTTTCTTATCTTATTCAAGGCGAAGACATGGACAATTACCTCAATGGGTTCTATTCATATTCCGCAAAGATAGGAACGGCATCTCTTTACGGAAATACGATTGAATCAAGCGTTAATAATTGGATGAAAACAACCGCTTCATTTGTTATGGGAAGCGAAGACGTAGTCGTGGACATCACGATGAAAAACGCGACCAAATAAAAACCAGCTAAAACATAGCGAAAATTAATTCGAGGAAGTTTCTGCCTGTTTTTTCGTCGAAGCCACGACTTTATTCAAATAAGAATTGTTTAGAAGCACTTCTACGATGATTCCGTTGACCGTGCCAGTTATCAAAGCAACTAACGCCATAACGGGGAAATAATAGAAAATTCCCCATGAATTCATGTAAAGGACGCCAATAAGAATCTGGGCAAGCGCATGCACGTATGCCCCAATTATCGAGGCTCCGACGCTAGTGAAGCATTTGATCCATCTAACGAAGACGTACATCAATAAAAAGCTCGCAATAGCCCCAGATATGGACATAACAAAGCCCATTCCGAGGAAGGTCCCCGTCACAATCGAGGCAATGAATACTCTAAGGATGTCGATGGCAAGAGGAATCCAGAATCCAAAGTAATAAATAGATAACAGGATAATGAGATTGGCTAGCCCCAATTTGACTCCTGGTATTCCAAATGGAATGAAGCTTTCGACAATACTTAAAACCAACGCCATCGCTAGCAAAATGGCGACCATCGTGAGTTTTTTAATACGCGCTTTCGTGTCCATAAACTCACCCAACTATGATCTCTTCCCAACTATGGGAGATTATTTCGATAAATATTTCGTTGTAGGCGCAGATGATCGGATGATTCGGATGGGAAACCCAACCCTCATGGACACATTCTTGCCCAGGACAGTTTGAACTATAAACGCAGATGGAATTATGTTTGACGGCAATAACCAAATCGGTTTTGCTGCCTTCTATCGTGAAGTGCTTTTCGTCATTAATAGTCGATAGAACAAACGGATTGACTGATTTTCCGTGCTCGTCTTTTATCTCCATTTTTTGGTTGTTCTTATAAACCGTGGCCACTAAGGCATCCTCTTCTTTTCTTTGCTCGTTTATTGATCTAGCAATGAAAACCGAGGCGGTGCCTAACGATAAAGCCACGAGCAAAACAAAATCCCAAATATGCCTCAGGAAGAATTTCTTGGTTTTTTCCTTCTTCTCTACGTCAGCCATTTGCTCTCATTGCGGTTAATTCGCTAGATTCGGAAACGAAATCCGTGTAACCGTCTTTGTCTTTATATAAAGAATAGTAAAAGTCGTATTTCTTAGACCACTCATTCGCCTTATCTGGGCCAGCCAGCATACACGCGGTCGCGAAAGCGTCGATAACGGAGGAATCATCCCCCACCAAAAACGCCATAGAATAGTCTGATAAAGGCATCCCCGTCTTCGGATTAACGATGTGGTTATATATCTTTCCGTTAAGCCTATATTGTTGTTCGTATACACCAGAACCAGATGTGTCTTTTTCCTTAAACTTAAAGGT
The DNA here is from genome assembly GCA_024409055.1 of Bacilli bacterium. Taxonomy (GTDB): domain Bacteria; phylum Bacillota_I; class Bacilli_A; order RFN20; family CAG-826; genus Alloenteromonas. The sequence goes on along the minus strand of JAKSUL010000004.1, from coordinate 25,166 downwards.
GTTTTCCCCTTCGACTTTGCTATACATCACCGATACGGTAAACGGTTTGCCGGATTTGGTATTTCCTAAGCCAACGGAGCTCTGTCCCCCGTTGATGTTATAAATAGTTGAGCCATGAGCGCTCATGATCTTTTCAATTTGTTCAACGGCATATCCCTTTACCAAGCCGCCTAAATCAATGTGGGCTGTTCCGTTTCGTTTTACTTTTTTATTCTCTTCATCAAATGAAAGGCTAAAAGAATTCGCTTCTTCTAGTAACTCCGGAACTTTTGTAGCGGCCTCGTCTATCTCTTCTTGGGTCGGAAAGATGTCTTCCTCTTCTCCAAAAAGAGTATTCTTCCAAAGCTTTGTTAACTTACCGATATAAGGGTCGAAGTAACCTTCAGTTTTTTCTTTTAAATCAGTCGCGGTTTTAAGCAAATCATAAAGCACGGGGTCCACTGCAACCCAATCACTAGATTCATTTAATGAGAATAAATTCGCTTCGCCCGCCATTGGATAATAAGGGTCGGACAAATCATCAAGACGTTCCAAATAAGAAGTTATCTCATTGCTGAAATCTTCTCCTTTCGCCCCATATGTCCAAGAGACGAAAGAATGAAAAATTCCATAATCAAAACCTTGATAATATTTAACCTCTTCATTCCCACAGCTCGAGAGTATTAGAGGTAACAAGATGATTAAGGTCTTCTTGAGTTTCATATTCTTATCATACGAACGGTCAAAGTCGTCAACAAGGAAAAGAAAGGGCACATATGTGCCCTAATTCTTATAAGTCGATATTTATCGTCTTTCCGTCCGGACCTGGCGTAGAAGATAGGTAAGCGATGATTGGGTCATAGTTCTTGTCTTTCTTTCCGGCTTTGCAAGTCGAGACTTTTTTCACTTCGCCATTAACGATTGCTTCCGCCAAATCGCGGCACCCAGCTTTTCCGCAAGCGCCACAATTGTAATTGGGGAGCATCTTTTCAACAGCGTCGATTCTCTTATCTTCTTCGACGTAGAAAATCTTGGAAAACAAAACTAAGAGTAAGGCGAATACTATGCCGAGCCCCACCATAAGGAGAACGGCCCATAAGATGTTCATAGCGTCCATTATTGTTGGTCCTTTCTATTTGTTTCGGCGGCTTTCTTTTTCGCTTCTTCACGCTCCTCAGCGTAAGAATAGAAACGGCAGCTCGCTTGTTCGCAATTTTCGCAATTAGGTCCTCTTTTTTTCTCGCATCCCTTTGGGGCCGGCGTTTTAACGTAAACCACAAACGAGATAACGAAGATGGCTACAAGAGCGACCACTATAGCAATCGCAATGGCTATATATGCCTCTCGGGGCATCAGATGACCCCCCAGCTTCCGAGATCAATAAGTCCGCTTAAGCCCATGAAGACAATGGCCATGATGCCGGCGACTATAAGAGCGATCGGAACTCCTTTGAAGGCTTTCGGGGTATTAGAAGATTCAAGGCGTCCCCTAATGCAAGCGAAGAGGAAGATGACGAGGATGAAGCCTAAAGACGTACCAATCGCGTTAGCCATTGAACGCCCAAAGTCGAAGGCCATGTTGCTTTCGACGACGCCCAAGACCGCGCAGTTGGTCGTGATAAGCGGGAGGTAGATGCCGAGGCTTCTATATAAGGTCGGGGATTTCTTTTTGATGAAGTATCCGACGATCTGAACCAAAGAGGCAATGACGAGGATGAAAACAATTGTCTCCATGTATTCCATCTTGGCCGGAACCAAGATGAAGGTGTATATCGGCCAGCAAACGAGGGCCGCCAAAATGGTGACGAAGGCAACGGCAATGCCCATGGAAACCGCCGATTTGATTTTGTTGGAAACACCGATGAAGGAACAGATTCCGAAGTATCTCGACAAAATGACGTTGTCGATGACCATGTAGGAAACGATGGCGAGGATAAACGATATGATGTAAGACATAATTATTTACCTCCTTCAGCCGCGGCTTCGCTTGCAGCCATGGCTTTGGCGGCAGCGGCTTTAGCGGCGGCAGCCTTCGCAGCGGCCACCTTGGCTTTTTCTTTTTCTTTCTCTTTGCGCTTCTTCTCGTTTTCGATAGCGGCGATTATGGCAAGGGCAATGCCCAAAACCAAGAAGCCACCAGCATTGGATCTAAACACTGGCATCGCGGCAGAGAATGTCGATCCGGGGAATTTAGCTAAGATCGGAAGAGTGGTTTCCGGAATAAACGTAAATGTTTTTCCGAAGGTTAAAGTGCCGGTTCCTAACACTTCTCTAACGAGGGCGATGGCACCGATTGCCCAAGTGTAGCCGACGCCGTTTCCCAAGCCATCGAGAATCGAATCGACGACTGTGTTTTGAGAGGCAAACGCTTCGGCACGTCCTAAAACAATACAGTTAACGACAAGGAGCGAAACGAAGACGCCCAAAGTGCTATAGAGTTCGGGAAGGAAAGTTGAAGAAAGAATCTTAACGATGGTAACGAACGTTGCGATAACAACGATGAAGCACGGGGTCCTTATTTCGTCTGGGATAACCTTACGAAGGGCCGAGATGATAATGTTGGAGAATAAGACGACAAAAGTGAACAACATACCCATGCCAATCGCGGCTTCAAACGAAGTTGTAACCGCAAGAGCCGGGCAGGTTCCAAGCACCATGACGAACAACGGGTTCGCCTTAAGGAGCGGGTCTAAGAAGATCGGAAGTTTTTTTGATTTTTCCATGATTTCCAATTCCTCCTTATCCAAGATAACTGACAAAGCCAGTCCTCATATCGAAAGTGACGGCATCGCTAGAAAAAACAGGAAGCGAATAATCGTTGCATTCATCTTCCAAGGTAGGCATATAGGCCCCCTCTTTGGCTGGACCGCCATTCATGCGATCGCAATATTCGTCTCTAACTATTTTGATGGCCTTCTGCAAGGCGGTAGAAGATTTGGAGGTTGAGCCAAGAGCAATCTTGACGTTCTCATCCAAATTGGCCTCGCCATTAACGACCATATCACCATACGTCTGAACGATTTCGGTGTAGCCAGCGTCGCCGCCAGACACAACATGTATGGCGGTCGGTTTCACGCTGCCTTTAGTTTCCGGAGTGATGGCACCGGTAAATGAAATGGTGAAAAGAAGGTTGTTGCCGACCGGTCTTCCTCCATCAACGTCATAAGCATAGCCAAGGAACGCATTTCCTTTGGTCATCTTGTAAACCTCGTTGATGGTGACACCAAGAGTTTTAACCGGAACGAAGTCTTTAACTTTTTGGAAAAGAGCGTCTTTGTCCAAGGCCGTTATTGTCGCCGGAGCTTCATCGGTTTGATGTTCGGCTTTATAAACCTCGGCCACATAATTCAAAGCACCAATCGCGCCAGCCGAGACGACGCAGATTGAGGAGAGGACTAAGGCGCACTGCAAATATTTGTTTTTCATTATTTGAGAGCTCCTTCCTTAAAGCAAAGCGTTAATACGACGATAAGAAGAGCAACTCCGATTTCAGAACCAAGAACAATGAGGTGTTTCTTGTTCCAACGAGAAGCGGAGAATTTCGGATTGTCGAGAACGCAGGCAAACATGTTGGCAAGCAAGACGCCGAGGCCGACACCTTCGTTATAGCTGCCAAGCAATCTGATGATGGCGGCCATGATAGCGGCGAAGGCACCATAGATAAAGCGGGTTGGACTGGCAATAGGCCCAGTAACTGGATCGGTCACCATGAAAACGGCGCCGAATAACACACCACCAGACAAAAGCTGATAGGCGGCGAAATAAAGCGGGTTCGTGCCAACCTTATTCAAAGCCACAATTCCAGCGGCAAGGCCAAGCGTGATGAATGTTCCCATATAGGAAACAAAGACTCTCCAGTCAATTGTTCTGGTAACAAGGAGATAAACAAGCCCCGCAAGAATCGCGATATGGAAGGTTTCGCCTAGTGCGCCAGGTACGCGGCCCAAGAAAAGGTCGAGCATATTGACGGAGCCATATAAGCTGGCCGGATAAGATAGAGCGGTCGCGCCGACGGAAATGGAGGTATCGAACGGTTCCATGATAATAAAACCAAGGGCGCCGGCATCGCTTTTGCAGATGCTGCTCCAGAAAATACGAACGACGATCATGCCTAAAGCGGCAGGATTGAAGATGTTGCTTCCGATACCGCCGAAGACAAGCTTTCCGATGGTGATACCAAAGGCGGCTCCAAAGACGACTACGAAATAGCCGACCCCGTTATCCCAGCTAAGTGACGGCGGGAGGCATAATCCATAGATGAGTCCAGTTACAACGGAAGAAAGGATGTTTTCTAACGTAAAGGCCTTTGGATCTTTCTTCGTGATAAGGACGAATAGGAACTCACAAAGGACACACGTAGCAACGGAAAGAGGAAGAATCCTCAAAGCGCTTAATGGGTAAACGATGTATGCCCAAATAGCGACTGGAGCCAAAGCGATGATGACATTTAAAAGCATCATCCTAAGGCTATCTTTACGTCTAATGTGGGGGGATGTTTCTTTGACGAATAACATAATCAAATCGATCAAAGCTTAGCTATGATCTTTGCCCTCCTTACAAAATCAGTTACGCGAATACCGGATGTGCAACTATATGTGCATAAGCCGCATTCCATGCAATTAAGGGGTTTAAGAGCCTTAATGTTTTCTTTGTTCATGGCTTTAACCGCCTCCATGATGAGGACGGGCTGCAAATGCTGCGGACAAGAAAGAACGCATGATCCGCAACGGATGCACGGCGCTTCCGGTTTTTTCGATTCGTTCATTACGATGAGCGAAGTAACGGTTTTTGTGGCGATACAGTCTTCGTTAGGAAGAGCGGCGCCCATCATCGGGCCTCCGAAGATGAGGATCTTCTTTTCCTCTCCTTTATATCCGCCGGCTGCGTGAACGAGATTGATGACAGGCGTACCGACGCGAACGACAAAGTTAGACGGTGCGTTGATACCGTTTCCGTTCACGGACATATATCTTTCGGTGACCGGGCGGTTATTCCAAATGGCGAGGTAAATACTGGCGACCGTGGTGACGTTGACATTCATGATGCCGTACATCGGAGGAATCTTTCCCGGTTCCATATCGATTCCCAAAGCGGTTTTCACCATGGCGACTTCCCATCCCTGAGGATAGAAGTTCTTCATCTTAGCAATGGTGATGCCGGAATCCTTGTAGTGCTTGTCTAAAATGGCTTGCAAGTCGTTGATGATTTCAGGGTGCGTCTCTTTAATACAAATCCTCGCATCCTTGACCCCATACATCTTTTGAAGAAGCATGGTTCCGCCGATGATTTCTTTGGCGTGGTCCATCATGTACCTTTGGTCGGTATCTAGATAAGGCTCGCATTCGATGCCGTTTATTAAAATGTGATCAATCTTTTCTTTGGTCTGGAGCTTGATATACGTCGGGAAACCAGAGCCGCCCAAGCCAACACAGGCGCAATCCTTGATGATTTGGATCATCTCGTCTTTTGTTAAAGCCTCGACTTGCTCGGGGGTGCGATCGACGACAGATGGATCTAGTGTATCCAAATGGTCGTTTTCGATCTTCATGAAATCGACGAGTTTGCCACAGCGGTGATAGTGTTTCTCGATTTTGACCATCGTTCCGGAAACAGTTGAATGGATCGGCTGGTCAAAGAACGGGCCGTGACGAACGCCGATGACTTGGCATAAGTTGACGTGATCGCCTTCCTTAACAAAAATGTCGGCGCTTGGGCAACGGGCGTTATTAACCGCGATATAGATAAAATCCGGAATTGGGGCCGGGATAGCTGGACGTCTTGAGAGAAGATTGTCAGTTCCACCTATTTTTTTGGTTTTTGCAATCATTATTCTGCCTCTAACCTTCAAACTCATTATATCGATACGTTTGTACCAAACAAGCCAAACGACCTATTCAAAACGATTATCTTTTACCGATTTACCGAAAAAAGAAAAACGAATGTCAAATAATGCAATAATGCATTATGTCTCAAAGATTTATTTCAAACGGAGAACGTATTTTTTGAAAAGTAGGAGAGAAAATGAAACAAGCGCAGACATTAGTATTGCGATCAAAGAATAAGCAAATATCGGAACCATGTTCGTCGGATCGTTTCTTTGCGCCGCCAAAATAGCGGAACCAAGGCCGTTTTTGGTGTCGCCAGTAAGAATTTCCGCCATGATTTCGATTTTGAAAGAAAGGCCAAGACTAGAAGCCACTCCAACAGCAAGGTAAGAGCCAATATTAGGAAGTTCGATATTTCCAAGGAGTTTTATTCCGGAAGCTCCGTCGACTCTCGCGGCCATCATGACCGATTCGTCAATATTTTGTATGCCCGTCACCACCGCTTCGTAAAGTATCGGGAAAGAGATAAGCACAACCATCATAACGGGGGCTCTTCTAGCGCCGACCAAAACCAAGAACATAAAGACCAAGGCCGCGGTTGGAATTGATTTAAGAACCGACAAAATCGGCTTAAACGCTCCTCTTATAAATGATATGTTTCCGGCTAAGATACCAAGAACAAGCGCAAGGGCAAAAGAAATAGCGAAACCGATGACAACCCTTAGAAGGGTGAACCCAATGCAAGACCACGTATACGAGGTCCCTAATAGACGAAAAGATTCCTCAACGGTTTTCCAAGGATCTGGGAAAACCATTGTTCTTTCGTCGATTGAAAAAGAGATAGCTAGCCATATGACTAGAACCAGCACTATTCCAGTAATAGCCTCTAAGTATTTATTTAACGAAAATTTCCTCATTGGTCGGCTCCATACCGAATAGTGATATAAAGGCATCAATGGCTGCTTTATTTTCTTTGGCTTTAACGTAGCCCAAGCCTACCGTATTGCCGTTTCCGACTACCGCTTTAGCGACGGTGGACTTTATGCCATAGATAGAAGATTGTTCTTCTTCGCTAAGTTCATCCATGCCGGCTTTGATTAAATCGGGGTTAGCAATTCCGTTTTCGATATCGCTTTTAAGCTTATCAAGGAATAGTCCTCTTTCAGTTTCGTTAACGGAATCTTTAACAAAGACGGAAGCCTGAATCATAGACTTTCCACCTGACTTTTCTTTATATAGCTCTTGAACGTCGGCATAGACGCTAGATTTTCCATATGTTGGAGCGCTTTGGTTATTTAATGTAGCGAATAAGACGGGTTGGGCGACGAAAACATAGTCAACCGTGGAGGACGTGATGATGTTTTTGCCACTCGCCAAACATTGGGCAGCGTTACTAACCGCGGTAACGTATTCAATCGAGGCGTCAAATTTGTCGCCATATAAATAATGGAAAATAAGATCCGGGGTTTGGTTTTGCCCGAATAAAACAATTGTGTCGCCTTCGTTCATAACTCCATCATCGTCATTGCCTGTAGCGGCGATGTAGAAGTTGCCCAAAGTGATCGTGGAAGCAAGTTTATAAGGAGCCCCTTTGTTGATGGCTTTGATGCCAGAGACGGTGTCTATTACCACCACTTCCTTATCGGATTGGGAATTCATCATAGCAACTATGTTGCTTGGAGTGCTGTTCGTCGTGAAATGAGGATTTTTAGCGTGATTATAGAACGCAATCGCAGGAGCCCCAGTCGGAGTGACAATATTCCAACTAGAAGGATAGGAAGGCGTAGATGATTCGCTGTTGCTGCCTCCACCGCAGCCAACTAACATCGAACTAAGGATCGTAAGCAAGACAATTTGTTTTTTCATGGTTTATACCTCGTATAAAGAATAAGAGTTTGCTAGAAGAAAGTATGTGATTATAATCACACTTATGTTTGATATTTCTAAAATAAACCCTTCCTTATATTCATTAAAGCAATATGACCTAGGGGAAACGATATTCCATGAAGGCGAAGAATGCCGACAAATCGGTTTTTTGATCACAGGAAAAATTAAGATTTCATCCGTGACCTCTAGGGGAAATGACATTAATTTAAGAAACGTGGAGATAGGGGAATTCTTCGGGAACAACCTCATTTACAGCAAAAGTAGAAAATATAGAGGGGACGTCAGTAGTTTTTCTGATAACACTAAGATTGCCTTCTTCTCAAAAGAACAGTTTGAAACCGCCTTATCAAGCGATAGAGAATTCTTGTCTTATTATTTAACCTTAAGCGCTCAAAGCGGAAATCGTCTCAACAAAGCGTTAAAGACTATTTCGATTCAAAATATCGAAGAACGTTTCTTTTACTATCTGTCGATAAATGGAGATTCGATCACTTTTCGTTCAATAACTGATTTGGCATTAGAACTTAATATAAGAAGAGAGACGTTATCGCGTTTGATTTCTAATTTGGAAAAAGAAGGAAAAATCAAAAGAGGAAGTAAGACGATAACAAAATCCAATACCCACTGACACCTATATCTCTAAATAACAAAAAGAGGCCAGGCGTTTAACACGCCACGGCCTCATTTTTTGCTTATTAGAGCTTATTTGTCGCTCGGATACTTTTCCCTATTGGAATTGTATTCGGTGTGGAGGATTTCGTGAGCCTTGTGGGATCCGTAAGCCTCGAGGTAATCCTGATAGAGTTTGTTGACATCAGGATTGAGGTGGCTCCTCCTGACTTCGCAATTCTCGTCAGATTTGTAGAGAACATCGGCTCTCTTCTGGATGTAGGTGTCCATGATGTCATCTTCTTCGTTTGGTTTGAAGATGTTGGCGACGTATGGTTGTCCACCGCCGTTGACGCATCCGCCCGGGCAGCCCATGACTTCGACGAAGTCATATTTGCAGGTGCCGTTCTTAACGGATTCGAGGATGGCTTTGGCGTTCTTCATGCCGGAGCAAACGGCAAGGTTAACGGTCAATCCATTGATTGTAACGGAGGCTTCTTTGATTCCCTGGAGTCCACGGACAGCGGTGAATTCGATCGGTTCGAGTTCTTTCTTGGTCAAGATGTTATAAGCAGTCCTGACGGCGGCTTCCATAACACCACCGGTGACGCCGAAGATAACGGCGGCGCCAGTCGTGGCACCGAGAAGGTCGTTGTCGAACTTCTCTTCCGGAAGCTTCTTCCACATCATGCCAGAACGTTTGATGAGCTGGGCAAGCTCTCTGGTGGTCAAGACGACATCAACGTCTTGGACACCATCGACAGAGTTGGCCGGCCTTTCCTTTTCATACTTCTTGGCGACGCAAGGCATGATGGAAACGACGCAGATCTTATCTTTGTCGATGCCATTCTTTTCGGCATAGTAGGATTTGATGATAGCGCCCATCATCTCGTGCGGAGATTTGCAGGAGGAGAGGTGCGGGAGGAGTTCAGGATAGTAGTATTCGATGTAGTTGATCCAGCCCGGAGAGCAGGAGGTAAGCATCGGTCCCGGAACTTTGTCGACGACTCTCTTAACGAATTCGGAAGCCTCTTCGGTGATGGTAAGGTCAGCAGCGAAGTTGGTGTCGAAGACGCGGTAGAAGCCTAAACGGCGGAGAGCGGCGACCATTTTGCCGGTGGCATCGGTTCCGACCGGATCACCGAATTCCTCGCCGAGAGCGGCGCGGACAGCCGGAGCAGTCTGAACGATGACGTATTTGCCTTCTTTGAAGGCTTTGTCGAGCTTATAGATCTCGTTGTTTTCCATCAAAGCGCCAGTCGGGCACACGAGGGTGCACTGACCGCACTGGATGCAAGGAACATTGCTGAAGGAACGGTTGGCAACTGGGGAAACGATGGTCTTGAAACCACGGTTTTCGAAGCCGAGGATACCGATACCCTGAGCGTTTTTGCATCTTTCGATGCAGCGTCCGCACAAGACACACTTGGAGGTATCTCTGACAAGTCCCGGGGCAAGATGATCGAGAGTGACCTCGGTCTTGGCGCCAGGATATCTGTTCGGCTCAGCGCCGACACGCTTGGCAACCTCAAGGAGTTCGCACTGACCGTTCTTGCGGCAGGTCTGGCAATCCATGTTGTGGTTGGAAAGGATAAGTTCAACGGAAGTCCTTCTGGCGACAACAGCCTCAGGATCGTTGATGAAGACTTTAAGTCCGTCGCGGACTGGGTAAGCGCAGGAAGCGACTAACCTTCTCTCGCCTTCGACTTTGACCAAGCAAACGCGGCAGGAAGCGACAGAGCATTCGCCGTTTTTGTAGGTGCAGAGGGACGGGATGTTGTATCCGCAAACCCTAGCGGCTTCGAGAATCGTGAGATTGTCTTCGACGCTGTATGGGATGTTTTCGAAATAAATTGTGATCTTAGCCATGGCAATTACTCCTTATGAACGGCACCGAACTTACAAACAGTGATGCAGGTACCGCACTTGATGCACTTCGCAGTGTCAATCTTGAACGGCTCTTTGCCAACAACGCCGGTGATGGCATCGACTGGGCAGTTACGAGCGCAGAGAGAGCACTTCTTACATTTGTCGGCATCGATCTTGAATTCCATGAGGGATTTGCAGACACCGGCGTCGCACTTCTTGTCGACGATGTGTCTCACATAAACGTCACGGAATTTGGTAAGGGTGCAAAGGACCGGGTTAGGAGCGGTCTGTCCGAGTCCGCACAAGGAACCGGACATGATGGATTTGGAGAGGGTCTCGAGTTTTTCGAGGTCTTCCATCTCGCCTTTGCCCTCGGTGATCTTGGTGACGATTTCGAGGAGTCTCTTGGTGCCGATACGGCACTGGGAGCACTTACCACAGGATTCGTCACAGATGAATTCGAGATAGAACTTAGCGACGTCGACCATGCAGTTGTCTTCGTCCATGACGATGGCACCGCCGGAACCCATCATGGATCCCTTGGCAACGAGGTTATCGTAATCGATTGGGGTATCGAGTTCGTCTTTGGTTAAGCATCCGCCGGAAGGTCCACCGGTCTGAATGGCTTGGAAGTCTTTGTTGTTCGGAACGCCGCCGCCGATATCGTAAACGAGCTCGCGGACGGTGGTTCCCATCGGAACTTCGACAAGGCCGACGTTCTTGACTTTTCCGCCAAGAGCGAAGACTTTGGTTCCTTTGCTCTTTTCGGTGCCGAGCTTAGCAAACTCAGCAGCGCCATTCCTCATGATGTAAGGAACGTTGGCCAAGGTTTCGACGTTGTTAATGATGGTTGGCTTGCCCCAAAGTCCTTTGACGGCCGGGAACGGCGGACGAGGACGCGGCATGCCACGTTTTCCTTCGATGGAGTTAAGAAGAGCGGTTTCTTCGCCGCAGACGAAGGCGCCAGCGCCAAGTCTGAGGTGGACTCTGAAGCTGAATCCAGAGCCGAGGATGTTGTCACCCAATAAGCCGACTTCTTCGAGTTCTTTGATGGCGATGCGGAGCCTATCAACAGCGATTGGGTATTCAGCACGGACGTAGAAGTAACCGTTTTTGGCGCCGATAGCGTAACCGGCGATCATCATACCTTCGATGACGTTGACTGGGTTACCTTCAAGGATGGAACGATCCATGAATGCGCCCGGGTCGCCTTCGTCACCGTTGCAGACGACGTACTTATCTTCGTTGACTTGATTGAGAGCGAACTGCCATTTTCTTCCGGTCGGGAAGCCAGCGCCGCCACGTCCCCTTAAGCCAGAGGCCAACATTTCGTCGACGACTTGCTGCTGGGTCATGGACAAGGCTTTGACTAAGCCCTGGAAGGCTCCGTCACCGAGAGCCTCATCGAGGACGGTCGGGTTGATCTTGGAGCAGCCATGGAGAGCGATACGCAATTGCTTTTTGTAGAAGTTGATGTCGGATTGTTTCTCAATCTTCTCGTGGGTGTTCGGGTCTTCATAGAGAAGATCGGTGATGCATTTTTTGCCGATGATATCTTCTTCAATGATCCTATCGGCATCGGAGACCTTGACCATGCGGTAAAGGCGATCTTCCGGATAGATTTTGACGAAAGGTCCCTGGGAGCAGAAGCCGAAGCATCCAACAACGTTGGCTTCGCAAACGTCCTCAAGTCCTTTTTCTTTGATAAGAGTTTGGATCCTGACGAGGATTTCGTGGGATTCGCTGGATAAGCAGCCAGTTCCGCCGCAAACGAGGATGTGCCTCTTGCCATCTTGGCCGGAGAATTTCTTCTCTAAGCAGCTAGCGCAAGCAGCAGTCTTTTCCTCAAGAGCTTTGACGCTGTCAATTTTCTTTTCAGCCATGAATTATTCCTCCTGAGCTTTCTTTCTGTATTCGGCGATGATGCCAGGGATTGCGCTTAAGGCAACCTTCGGATAGACCTTGCCGTTGATGGAGATGGCCGGGGCGATACCGCAGGCACCGATGCAACGGAGGGCATCGAGGGTGAACAATCCGTCTTCGCTGGTTTCACCCGGTTTGATCTTGAGGAGTTCACCGAACTTGTCCAAGACGTTTTGTCCGCCTTTGACGTAGCAGGCAGTGCCAACGCAGCAGCCGATGACGTATTTTCCTTTCGGGGTGAGGGAGAAGAAGGAGTAGAAAGTGACGACTCCGTAGATCTCAGAGACCGGAATGCCAGTCTCGCCAGAAATAACTTCCTGGACTTCGAGCGGGATGTACCCGTATTCCTTTTGTGTGTCGGAAAGAATGAGCATTAAAGGAGAAGGCTCATCCTTGTAGCGGGCGCAGATTTCTTTAATCTGATTAACCGCTTCTTTTCTAAGAACCATAATAAAGACCCTTTCCTGTACAAATTAATCATTATTGACAAAAGAGGCGATGAAACAAGAACAATCGACATATTTTCTTGTTTTTTTATAAAAAACACCGAAAACGAAACACTTTGAATATAAAAAATGAGAAAAAGACCGAATTACCGAAATCATCGAATAATTACGTCAAAGTCTGTCGAAAGGCTCAGGTAGCATTTTTGAAAGCTAAAAAGGCCACCGAATTAACAGCGGCCCTATGAATCTTTGCGATAAATAACCTTAGAAGAAACGCTTGAGGCTTTATTACTTGTCGAGGTCTTCTTTGTTGATTTTGAAGGTATCGCCCAAGAATTCATATTTGGTTTCGGATGCACTCTTGGTATCGCCAGTGACGCTAACGGTATACATGGATCTTAAAGCGCCGTTTTTGTCCCAGGTGAAAAGGCCTTCCCCTTTTTCATCTCCCTCTTCTCCCTTGTATTCGAGTTTATAAGGATTTGAGTAGAAACCGGCTTCTTCCGGAACCTCTTTGAATGTTTCCTCAGTGATTAGCGGCATCGAGAAAGCAAGGTAGATAATCATAGTCCCCAAAGCAGCTAAAGCGGCGGATTCGGGATTAACGTTCAGGTCGTATCCCCCCTCTTTCTTTTCGCTCATCAAAAGATGGAATTCGGTGAAGTTAGAATCGGTGACTTCGTCCTTAACTAAGACCGAGCTTTCCATCGTAACTTTGATGTCGGTGTTGAAAGCGATTTGTTCGAATTTGGCGCATTCAGCCAAAAATTCCTGTTTGCTAAGCGCTTTGGAGCCGCAGGAAGTGAGGGTCGTAGCTAGCAATAAAGCAGATGAAACGAATAATGATTTTTTCATAGATGAATCTCCTAAATACAATATTAAATTAACGCGAACAGAAAGGCGGATTCAAGGGTTCCCTTAAATCCGCGATTCATTACTTAACGATGAGAGATTTCGAGGTCATCTCGGCTGGGATTTCGACTCCGAGAAGCTCCAAAAGGGTCGGGGCGATGTCGGAGAGGATGCCATCTCTTAGCTTGATGTTCTTATCAGTGACGACGACAGGAACGAGGTTGGTGGTATGAGCGGTATAAGGATTGCCGTTTTCGTCCCTCATCTTTTCAGCATTGCCATGGTCAGCGGAAATAAGAGCGACACCGCCGACTTCGTCAAGAGCGGCGACGACTTTGCCAACGCAGGTATCGACGGCCTCAACGGCTTTGACAGCGGCCGGGATGACTCCGGTGTGACCGACCATATCGCAGTTAGCGAAGTTGAGGATAATGGTGTCGTATTTTTGAGCGCGGATAGCTTCAACGACTTTGTCGCAGACTTCAAAGGCGCTCATCTCTGGCTTCAAGTCATAGGTAGCGACTTTCGGGGAATTGACCAAAATACGATCAGCTCCTTTGATGTCTCTATCGGCGCCGCCGTCGAAGAAGAAGGTGACGTGAGCGTATTTCTCGGTCTCGGCGATACGAAGTTGGGTCAAACCGTTTTTGGCAATGACATCGCCATAAAGGTTTTCGAAGCTCTGAAGTCCGAAGGCCAATTCTCCTTTGACCGTATCGCTATATTTCATCATCGAAACGAAGAAAACGTTCTTCGGTCCTTTGGATGTATCAAGCCTATAAGGCTTTTCCGGGTTATAAACAATTCCTTCCGGATTTGACATAGCGGTCGCGATTTGGATGGCCCTATCGGGACGGAAGTTGGCGAAAACAACGGAATCGCCGTCTTCGACCATGCCGTTTTTATCGGAGACGAAAGGAACGACGAATTCGTCGGTGATGCCCTTTTCGTAGGAGGCTTTAACACCGGCGACAGGATCGGCGATATATTCGCCCTTAGCGATTGTCATCGCGTCATAAGCGATTTGGATACGGTCATAGTTTTTATCCCTATCCATTCCATAGTAACGTCCACCGACGGTGGCGACTTTGACTCCGCCTTCTTTGATGATGGTTTCAAGATATCCGGCTCCGGAAGTCGGGGCGGTGTCACGGCCATCGAGGAAAGCGTGGTAATAGACGTTTTCGATTCCGTTAGCCTGAGCTAATTTGCTGATGGCGATGATGTGGTCGATGTGGGAGTGAATTCCGCCAATCGAACAAAGTCCAAAAATATGGAATTTCTTTCCGTTTTCTTTAGCGTGTTTGATGGCATCTAAGATAACGGGGTTGGAATTGAATTCTCCAGTTTTGATTGAATAGTTGATTCTAGAAAGAGATTGTCTCACGACTCTGCCGGCTCCGATGTTCATATGGCCGACTTCGGAGTTTCCCATCTGTCCTTCCGGAAGTCCGACGGCGTCTCCAGAGGCCTGAAGCGTCTTGGTGTCGAATTCGGAGAAAATTCTATCGAGGTTTGGTTTTTTCGCTAAGCTGACGGCATTGGAATCGGAAGCGGGAGCGATTCCGTATCCATCCATGATGATTAGCATTACTGGTCTTTTTTTCATAATGTGTCCCCCTTTGAAATAAGGCGCTTAATATTGTGCTATTTTTTCGCCTCGCTAAATAGTGAATTAATCATTTTTTCATTCATTTGTTCGCCTATGACGATAATGACGTCCTGGCCAAGGGCTATCTTGGTGGCCACGGTTTCGTTTTTTGTGGCATTTATCTCATACCACTGGCCATTGTCTTTCACGAACCCTTTGACTCTTGCGATCGAACCGAAAGAGGGGTCGAGAAAAAGCTTATCTTTGGCACCTTTGATTTGAGATAAAGAAAGCCCGAGATCCATGAAATATAACGATGCATAACCGTTACTATCCATCACGTTCATTTTCACGTGGGGCCGCTCCATATATCCGGCTTTCATGATTCTTTCGAAATCACTTTCGCCAAAATCGCTAAACGGTTTGGTCATGATGGTTTCTTCATCAAGAGTGACGCCAAACTCTTTGGATATACCTTTTATATAAGAAATGGCGGATTTGACTTTTTCTTCTCCGTAAAGCTGAGACTTGCTGATAAGGACAAGCCCGCTTGAGGAAAGCTGAGAGGCGAGCAAATACTTGGACTCAAGAGAAAGGTTTTCGTTTATTCCGGCGTCCACGA
Source organism: Bacilli bacterium (assembly GCA_024409055.1). Taxonomy (GTDB): domain Bacteria; phylum Bacillota_I; class Bacilli_A; order RFN20; family CAG-826; genus Alloenteromonas. Next base: position 9,564 of record JAKSUL010000004.1, on the reverse strand, counting down.
TGGAGATGACGGACCCAATTTCATACCATTGGTCCAAGGGTTCTTCCGCTAAAGTATCGAAGAATTCATCAGGATCAAAAATACCGCTTGGCTCAACGATAACGCGGTCATATTTCTTCATGCCCATGGCGATGAGCTTCGTTTTAAACCTTCTTAGGTGACAATCATAATCGCAACCGCCCGCCACCATCTCCATGTCGCAACGATCGTTAAACTCTTGAAGCAGCATCATGTCGACGTTGATAGCACCATAATCGAATTCCAAGATGCAAATCCGTTCTCCTTTATTTAAAAGAAAAGACACGTATTGCTTTAAAAACGTTGTCTTCCCGGAACCGAGAAACCCTGTAATCAAATCTATCTTAGCCATTACTTATATTGGTTTTGGTTTTTATCGTATGTATATCCAACCGGATTGAGGATCGAATCTAATTCTTCCTTTGTCGTATCCATATCCTCACATAGATCATCTAGCGAAGAATAAACATCGCGGAGCTTCGTGTTGATAAGGCTCAATAAAATGACAGGATTTTTTGTTGTTAACATGGTTGAACTATAGACCTTCGACCCCGCGAAAGAAACTACAAGCATGAAAAAACGGCTACGCCTTATGATAGGTTCATAAAAAGAAAGCTTTTGGCTTCAATGGGCCTTTTGCCATTATGCTCTGCGCGTTTTAATGAAACATTCATTGATGAAGAAATCAAATATGGTTTCCGATTTATCTTCGTAATATTCGATGAGCAATTTCTTATATTCAGATATCTTTTCAATAGGCACAACCATTAATCCCAGCCCCTTGCTTATTAAATAATGGTTTCCAAAAATAACAGCCGTTCTTTTGTTGCCATCAAGAAATGTTTGAGTTTTCATAGCATATGCTATTAGTCTAGCCGCCTTTTCTGCCTCACTGATGTCATTCCTATTGATAATGAACTCAAGCCTTTCTTTTACTTGAGATTCGAAAGGAATCGGTGGGAGGTATGATGAACCGCCTATCGTTACTGGGGCACTTCTTATCTTTCCCGCACAACTGGAAAGACCTTCTTCAACCAAGCTATTAATTTGACACAACAAGGCATAATTCGTTGGATAAGTTGCAACATCATAGTCCAAAATGAATTCCCACGCGTGTTTTAAATTAATGATCTTTTGGACATCAGATGCCGACATATTGTTAACTCTTCCTTCATTCACTAAGGTCTCGGTATCTGAATAAGTTGTAGCAACACCTTCCAAAACCGACTGTTTATAAATGGAATCGACAAGATATTTCCTCGCCAAATCAATATTGAGTTTAACAACATCACTAACCTCATTCTGTTCATAAGACAGTTCTTTTAGCGATTTATTAATAGCTTTGATGCGCTTATTAAGTTCTTTGACTCGTGAGTTATTATTTCTGATAAGGTTGAAAAGTTCGTCAGAATATTCTCCAGCATATTTGGTTAGGAGAGTACCCGCTTCTCTATAGTGCACATAGATATATTTTTTGCCACCAGACCCTCTGATTTCTATTGAACCATGAATTAGGTTTTTTACAGTTTTTTGTATAGTTTCCAATTGATTTTTTAATTCGTAAATTGTTTCCATACTAACCCCTTGTGAAACATTTTTATATTATTTGTTACACATATAATAGGACGGAAAAACATAATGTGAAACATTTTTATATTATTTGTTACACATCAGCTATCTCCTATTTAATAAAACCGCAGGCTCAATATGGTCCGCGCTTGGAGAAAAGGGAAATAAAACTTTTATAGCCGACGTGCCTCTAAGCCACATTTATAACAACTGGGGGGTTATATTTCCGACGAACGTTCAATGAACATGGTTCTCCTTTCTATCGATGCCGCTATTTCCTAAACGTGCAATATATGTAAGGAAAACACTGCGAAAGACTATGCATTTGGGCCTTTGCCAGAAGAAAATGAACATTGCCATAAATGCGGCTACGAACAATAAACACGTTAAATTGGCGCATCGAATATGCGCCTTTATTTTTGTATCAATCGTCCTATGATAAAGGGCGTTTGGAGGGCCAAACATGAAATACGTATTAAATTTATTCTTCAAAAACGGTGACCATATGACTCACATGTTCCAAGAACTCCGTAAGCACGGATATAACGGAACCGTCTTCGCCACCACTTCCTTAAAACACGCTTTGGCGGGAGAAGAAAACCATGAGCGTCATTTCGTCAATCTCGCTCACTTAGAGATGGCCAAGATGGAGGAGACAACATTCGCCGTTTTCGTCGTTGAAGGCAAAGAAAAGCTCGACGAATTAAAAGAAATAGTCCGCGTTGAAACCAACAATTTCAAAGACATGAAGGGCGGCATGTATAGCCACCCGGCTGAAGACTTCGAAGGTTCTATCTAATATGAACTACTTCTTATATTTGGCAATCGCCATCGCGATTGCCCTTCTTTCATCCCGCGTGATGAAACTAATAAAGCTTCCTAACGTCACCGGTTATCTAATCACCGGCATTTTGGTCGGACCTTTCGTTTTGGGTTTATTCTTCAATAACTTCAACTTCACAAACGACCCCGCCAACAACCAGATATTAGGGCTTGTTAAAAACCTGTCGTGGATATCCGAAGTCGCTCTTGGATTCATCGCCTTCACCATCGGCTCCTCCTTCAAACTTTCAACCATTAAATCCTTAGGAAAGAAGGTATTGGTCATCACCATTTTCGAGGCTTTGGGGGGATCGATATTAACCATCGCCGGTTTATCGATCGCTCACTTAATCTGGCCAACCTACATCCCATGGGAAATAGTCATAACATTAGGTGCAGTCGCCGCCGCTACGGCACCGGCCGCCACCTTGATGGTCATCAAGCAATATAACGCCCACGGACCCCTCGTTAATACACTCCTTCCAGTAGTCGCCCTCGATGACGCAGCCGCTCTTATCCTGTTCTCGATCCTATTCTCCGTTTCCAAAACAATCGCAAACGGAACTGGGTTCGACGTTTATACCGGCTTAGTCAAACCTATTCTCGAGATCCTGATCTCACTCGGAATTGGCGCCATCTTCGGATTCATCATCTCGGGGGTCGCCCATTTCTTTCGTTCCCGTTCAAACAGGATGATCCTCTCCCTCGCCTCAATCCTTGCGTGCATCGGTTTGTATCACCTCTTTCAAACTCCAGCATTGGGAGAATTCGAACTATCGAGCTTATTGATGTGCATGGCTTCCGGCGCCGTCTTCGTCAATATGCGTAACGACGCCATCCGCACATTCGACCGCATCGACTATTTCACTCCTCCGGTCTTCATGTTGTTCTTCGTTCTCTCTGGAGCGTCTTTGGACCTAACGATATTCGCCAGCGAAAAGGCGCTTTACATAGTAATCGCCGCTTTGTTCTACGTCGTGTTCCGCGCTCTTGGAAAATGGACCGGTGCCTTCACGGGTTCTACCATCTCCAGGGCTGAGCCGACCGTTAAAAAATACTTAGGATTCGCCCTTATTCCTCAAGCCGGTGTTGCTATCGGTTTAGCCACCACCGCGTCTGCAATCCTTGGCGGAGATTCAGGATCCATGATTCTTGCCATTATCCTTACCACCACTTTGGTGTACGAACTTATCGGACCAGTTGTCACAAAAACCGCTTTGTCTAAAGCCGGTGAAATCGCGGTCGAAACCGTCACCGCAAAATAAGGCGTCAACAATTAATTAGCACCCTCGAATAAGGGTGCTTTTTTAAAAAAGGATGCCCCGCTAAGGAACATCCATTTCAAGAAATCTTATTTAGACGAGGCCACCGCCATTTTGTAATGGCCGCCGGTCTTTTTCTTTTTGTCATTATAGAAGCGAATCTTCTCTTTATGGCAGATATGCCACGCGGCGTGCTTACCAGTAAAAAGAGCAATCGGAAGACCGCCTGGAGGCATGATCCACTGACCGCAAAGGTATAGATTCTTGACGCCTTTGACTTTCTCTTTGCGCATAAGTCCTTTGGCCTTTGTGGTCGTGAGGAAAGACATATACGACCCTTCATAAGCATTGCAGTAACGCTCATAGGTTAGAGGCGTGGTCAAATCTAAAGGTTCAACATCGCCAGGTTCAAGGCCATATTCTTTCTCAATTTCGGCAGCGACTTCCTTAAGAAGTTCTTCTTTGGCGACTAAATAATCTTCTCTAGCAAGACTCTTTAATCTTCCATATAAGCCTGCATCGGCCGGAAGAAGGCACGTCAATAAAGTGCCACGTCCTTCGTTAATCGTTTTATCGAATGAGAAATTTCTGACCGGTATATGGGTCAATTTGCAACCCTGCCAAGTGATGTCTGCGTTAAAGTCCAACATCAACGGTTTATTAGAGACGTCCTTTTTGGTTCTAAAGCAAGCTAACATCCCTGCGATAAGCGGATGATCCTCTGGACGGAGGAAGCGAGAGTCGTAATACGGGTCGTTGATCTTTCCTTCGAGCAAATTCGAGAAAGCATGATGGGCATCGGTGGAACAAATAACGTAGTCGGATGTGTTTTTAGTGCCGTCCAATAGTTCAACACCGATAGCTTTTCCGTTTTCGACAATGATGCGTTTAATGGGCGATGAGAGATGGAGGCGTCCCCCGACGGAGATAAGACGATCCGCCATTCTTCTCGCCATGGGCAAAGAACCGCCTTGGATAACACCGGCGTCTCTTCTTGCGGCGGCCTGAGAAACATAGAAGAAAGAGTGTTGGCTATAGCGCCCATCAAGCCAACGAAGCAAAACGTCCTTCAAATCCGGGTTTTTGGCGCGCGAGGCAAAATGCTCAACGGATTCCTTCGTGTATTTGCTGAAAGCCCCTAACACAGGAACCATACGCAAGCCAAAAGCCGTCAAAGAGAAGATATTCATTTTCTCAAGCGGCATATTGACCGGAACGGTTATATGCATGTAGGCCTTCACGCCACGCATGTAACGTTTAATAAGTTTTTTATCTTCGGGGAAGAAATCGAAGAGTTCTTTCTCTAAACGAGTTAAATCGCTGTAGAAGTAAAACGTGCGCCCATGTACGTCGAAAGCAGAAAGGTATTCGGTCGTATATACAACGGATTCATCGGTTATGGCGTGCACGTTCCTCCACAAAGGATAAAGTTCTGATTTTGGGTTTATTCCAATAATCCAGTGAGCGCATCCTTCAATGTAAGATCCTTTGCGCGTCCATCCAGTGCATTCTCCGCCCGGCACGCTATGAGACTCGTAAACGTCAACGTCTAATCCAGACTGAGCGGCATAAATACCGGCTGTAAGGCCAGCAATACCAGCTCCAATAACAATTACGTGTTTCTTTTCCATTGAGGAAAATGTTACTCGCTTATTTTGTCCGTTTCCATAATTTAGGAAGATAGATCGAATTAACAAATGAAAGACATATTGAAAAGCGATGCGAAAAACATTTCTTTTGGATGATTATTTTCAGATTTATTTCTAGTTTTTTGGCAAAAAACCTCGTTTTCATCAAATATACAAACAATAATCGTTTATTAACAAAATATCCAAAAATGTAGGCTACACCTTCGTTTTTTTAGCCTCTAGCCTATTTGCCCTTTTGCACCTGCAAAACCTGTAAACGCTTTCATCTATTTTTCAGCAAATTTTCAAAAAAAGTGCGTGATTATTTTTCTCCGTTTGTTTATCTAGGGTAAAGAAAGACACACCCCATAGACGTATTGTCATGAGGATAGTCAACAAAGAAAGGACCAAAAAAAATGAAAAAACAAGCCTTACTAATCCTCGCCGCCGGAATGTTGCTCTCTGCCTGTGGAGGCGGAGGAACTTCGGCGTCAACCACCCCAGCTCCGTCGGAGCCGACCTCGGAAACGAGCAAACCGGAATCCGCTGAATCTGGCGCAAAATCAGAAACCACCGGAGAAGAAAGCGGGGAAACCTCTCAAACGACCGAAACTAGCGAAACAACTGAAACTAGCGAAACAACCGAGTCTACAGAAACATCTTCTGAAGGACCAGACGAAAAAGCTGATCTAGCCGCGTTCTTCGCTAACATCGCCGAAACCAGAGCCTTCACATTCGTCGACCGTGGTTGGCGTACCATCTATGGATACGGCGATGATGTGTTCTTCGCAGACTATGACGCTGATTATGATGAATACGATTATGGATACCTCTCACACCCAACCGAAGGCATCCTCGGATTCGTCTTCGATGAAACCGGAAGAATCGCGCCAAACGAAGTCGTCGACGCCGAATGTTCATATGGAGATAGCGTCTACGATTATGATTACACCGTCATGGATATCCAGGGTGCTGCCGACGTTGAAGATTGGGATGTTGATGAAGACGGAGTCTTTACTACCGAAGACGAAGACATGTTCGGTCTCGCAGCCTGCCTCGCCGACTATGGTTGGACCTATGCAGACGCGGTAACCGCCGTCGCCTTGGTCGTTTATGACGAAGGCGAATCCGCCGATCTTATGGTCGATATGCCAGAACTCGGAGAACCAATGGTGTTTGAAATCACCGTCGGCGCGCCAACTGAAGGCGCTGCAGCCGTCGAAGAATGGAGAGCCGATCCTTGGGGAATGCCGGAAGCTCCGGAAACTGACGGACGTCTTGATGCCTTCCTTGAGAATCTCGCCACGCAGAAGAACTTCACCATGGTCGATCCAGACTTCAGGACCATGTATGGATACGGTGACGACGCCATGTATAACGAATGCATCGAAGAATACGCTGATGAATCTGGCGGAATTCTCTCACACCCAACCGAAGGCATCCTCGGATTCGTCTTCGATGAAGATGGAAAAGTCGCCCCGAACGAATTGATCAGCGCCACCGGTGTTGGAAGAAGCGTTTACGATTATGATTACACTCCTATGGATCTCACCATGTGGGGCGCCGAAGAATTCACCGTCACTGCCGTTGATACCTTCAAATTGACCGATGCCGACGCCAAGACCGTTGCCTCTTATCTTGCCGGATATGGATCAAGTTTGGCCAACTACGTCACCTCTCTCGACTTAGTCGTTGATGAAGATGCCGAAGCCGCCACAATCGTCGTCGAAACTGCCGTCATCGGAAACCTTGAGTTCGACCTCACCATCGGCACCGCCCAAAGCGAAGCCATCGATGAGTGGAGAGCCGATCCTTGGGGAATCCCAGAACCGGAAGCTGACGATCCGCTCTACCTCTTCTACCAGAATCTCGAAACATACAGGAACTTCACCATGGACGATGGAGATTGGAGAACTATGTATGGCTATTGCGATGAAGCTTTGTATAACGATTACTACGATGGTGACGATTTCGGATACGTTATCGTCCCTGAAACCGAAGGCGATTTATGCAAATTCACCTTCGGCGAAGAAGGCGAAGTCGTTGTAGGCGAAACTCCGAGCGCCACCGGCGTCGAAAGTGTCTACGACAAGCTCAACAGCCCGATGATGTTCCTCGAATACACATCCTGTGCTTCTTGGAACGCCGCTGAAGAAACGGGCGTCTACACCAGCACCAACGGATATGTCGCTCAGATCGTCACCATATTAGCTGGATACAATTCAAGCTATTACAGCTATTTGCAGGATATAGCCGTCGAAGTCGATGAAGATGGAATGCACGCCGAAATCACCGCTAACCTTGCCGGACAATACGATGTCTATTTGGACATCACCATCGGCAACGCCCAAAACGACGCCATCGACGCCTATCTCGGAAGATAACGAGAAATAGCAAAAGGACAGTTCGCTAAAAACTGTCCTTTTTATTTGATCAAAAAAGAGGTCATCTTTAAGTGACCTCTTTGATTGATGCCTTCTTACATCGCGGGAGCTTCGAAGGGGAATCCGGCAAAATCGTTAGTGCACTCGGTGACCAAATAGTTTTGGCTGCCGATTGTGCTTTCGTAGACAAGCATGCTGGATTCTTCGACCCAGTATTGATAGCCGAACATCGTTTCGCTTCCGTATTCCACACAATTATGGCCGGCGACGGTTTTCGTTCCGGACAATTTGGTGCAGTACTGGGATAAATATGAAGCAGGATCAAGGAACTCGATAATAAATCCCTGATAGAAGTTATCGAATGCCTCGCAGAGGGTTATTGGATATGATTCTTCGTTCCATTCGACTTCTCCGCTCCAATTTTCACCCATCTTCATGGTGCAAGAGTCATAGTTAGCACCAATCTTAACGAAAGCGATGGAACGACCCTCGACGAGCATAATCTCGTTGCCGATTTTGTAGGATTCAGCTTCGAAAGAAGCATTAAAGGTGGTAGCGAATTTAACTTTTTCCGGAAGCTTTACAACCACATCTCCGCCTTGAGTGGTTTCTGAGCTGGGGGTGCTGACTTGGGTGCCTCCACTAACTGGGGTGCTCGCCTGTGTTGCACCGCTTGTAGGATTGCTAGAGGCAGAACCTCCGCCACATCCAACAAGAGTAAAAGCCGCCATGCCTAAAAGGGCGATTTTGAAAAATCTCATAATTTCTCCTTATTTCTGAACGAATTTTAATCGAAAAGAACACGGTTGACCACAACTACCGTTTTTTCAATTCAATATGACATGTCTAACTAAGACCGTTTGGCAATCTTAGTAATTCCATAGACGGCTAACGCGCCTAAAGAATTCCCTATTAAGCAAATAAAAGCATTAAGAACAAACGCCCATCCGATTGCATTACCAAATGAGAAATAGAAGATATTGGCGATGACGTGCTCAAAACCAAAATACACAAATAAGAAAACGCAGAAGACCAAGGCAATGGTTTTAAGAGGGTAATTTTTTATCTTTTTAAAGGAGAAGACCGCTAAAAACACTAACGCCCCGCACATAAATGAAGACAAAAGGGCGTGGTAGAAAGTTTCGTTATTGAATACGTCACGGGCGGCAACGACCTTATTGATCGTATTGGAAATCTCTTCTATTTCGCTTAAAGGGGTGACTCTAGCAATCAAGCCAAATAAATAAGCACCGATTGTGTTGCCGATCAGCATAACAAACAAATCTAAGGCGTATATCTTCGTGTGGTTTTCAAAAGCAAAGCCGATCTTGCCGGTATAAAGATTTAAGCCAAGGCTGCACACAAGAAAAAGGCCAACCGCGAATAAAAGGGAGCCAAGTTCTTTTCCAACATAGGCGTTTGAAATTACAAACAAAAGCCCGCCTAGGCCAATGGCCGCCCCGGCAAGAACAGAAAAGAAAAAGGCTTTGACTGATTTCATGGTGTAGCAACATTATGACGATAGAAGGCTTTCCTACAAGTTCATTTTTTGGTCATATGTCAAATAAAGAAGGACGTTAGCGAAAAAGCAGGACAAAATTGACACATATAAAAAATCCGTAATTTTTTGCCAAGGAAACCTGCTTTTTTAATGCATTAAAAACAATTGCTATTTGCGGGCTCATAAAAAGGAAAAAAACCATGAACAAGAAACAAAAGCTGCTTGGGATAACTTAGAGGCCTACGGATTCGCCAGGTGTAAAATCACCGGAGCGGTAATTCCAGAAGGATTCAAGAGCATCGGAGTCTATGCGCTCAGCGATAACCATTTAATGACCACCGCCAGCATCCCGTCCACAGTCACCTCGCTCCAAGAGATGG
>JAKSUL010000039.1 GCA_024409055.1 Bacilli bacterium | reverse complement strand
GAGTAATTATGATGTTTCGTTCAGCATTAAAGGCCTTTAAGAAAAACATTTGGGACGTCTTTGCGATTACTGGTTTTGTCGCCGTTGGCATCCTAATCGGCGTTCTCGTCGCCTTCCCGGTCATCAATAACGAGATAAATGTTTCGGTGAACAAAATCATCTCAAAAGCGACCGCGATTCCTTATTCTGGCTTCGACATATCGAAATTCTTGACCTCCGTAACCGATCAATTGAAGAACCTGGATTTTAGGAATCCGGTTAGAACCATCGTTGAACTAGTGGAACGCAACGGCTTCTTCAGGATCTTCATGAACGCCTTAACCGACGCCAATTTCAATAAAGACGTCTTGATTGAGATGAAAGACGTGGTGGAGCAGTGCAGCGACAGCCTCATCCACATCGTTAAGCGAGAAGGCATATTCGTCATAACCTGCACGCTAATTTCTAGTGTTATCGCCTTGGTTGCTTCTAGGGTCATCATTCAGATCCGCTGCACGTCCAATAAGAGCATCGGTAGATTCTTCGCTTCTTTCTTCCTGAACTTAGGAACCGTGTTGGCGGCGTATTACCTAATCGCTCTTTCCTTGCTCAACCTTAGCGGAGCGTGGCTTGTTATCGTCATCGTTTTGATCTTCATGGTCATGCTTGCCCTTGTTTTGCTTTGGGCTTGCGTCTCTTATAAGGAAAAGTTCATTAAATTCAAAGAAATCTTCAACTACAAAAACGTCTTGTTCTTGTGGCTGTCCTCATTGGCTGTTATTTCCGTATCGGCCTTGATCTTCTTCCTGATCTTCTTGTTCAACGACGTTATCGCGTTCGTGATATTGCTGCCCTTAATAATCATCAGCAACATCATCTGCGAGAACATCGTCATCGAATACGTCAATGAGTTCAGCGCCGAAAAGAAGATGGCGGTGAACAACGAGACTCAAGAGGAGGGCAAACAAAATGCTTAAGAAACTATTTGCGCGCGCCGCTAGCTTAGGCTTAGCGCTTGTTGCTTTATGCGGCTGCAAAGAACTCCACGTTCACGATTTGGACGTTCCTTTCGAATATAGCGACACCGAACACTGGAAAACATGCAGTTCATGTGGCGAAAAATTCATTGTCAGTGAACATATTTTGAACGACATCAATGACAAATGCCTTGTCTGCGATTACGTCGACCCGATCGCCATCGTTGATGAAAACGGGGTTTTGACCGGATTAACGCCGCATGGAAAACGGAAGAAGATCATAGATCTTCCAAGCAACGTCCTTTACGTTTCTAAGGATGGATTGGCTGATTCCAGCGTTGTTCTATTAAACCTCAGCAAAGAGTTTATCGGATATTATGCCGGCGCTTTCGATAAGCCGAATCTGATAGTGAAACCGGCTGAAGAAAACGTCACTTGGGAACTCGTCGACGGAATTTATTATAAGCACGATATTTTGTCGGAATATGACGCCAGAATCGACGAGACCTATTACAAGTCTTTGGACGAGGCTTTCGCGTCCGTCACGTCTGACGAAACAACGATCACCGTCCTAAAGGACGACCTAACGCTCAAAGAGGATGTTTTCATCAACCACATCGTCACTCTCGAGGCTTATCATTCTCACATTAAGCTAAACTGCAACTTCAATATCAACGCCGGCGGGATTTTAAACGTTCCGTCGTCTATCAATTTGACCTCGAACGTTAAGCTTATGCTCGCCAACACTAGAGAGGAAATCGAAGATTATTACGAAGACGTCTATAGCTCTGGGGCAATCGCCTTTGTCGGAACCGAGACGAAGCCTGAAAACGTTTATGTCGAATACGTTAAGAGCTTCGACGAGGTTGTTGGCCTCGGCTATGAAGCCGTCGGTAGCAAGCAGATCGTTAACTCGCTTTTGGTCCTTCCCGTTAAACACTATGCCTATGGCACGTTCGTTTTCTCCAAAGATTTCAAAAACATCAAGGGCTTAACTTATTACGGACAGGCTGTCAGCGATTTATACGTCACCAATGTCGTCCACGGAATCAACGCCGTTATCGCCCCTTACGCGTTTGCGGTCTACACCGATATTAAAATCAATATCCATAAGATTTCCGATACGCACATAACTTTATATAGGACAAAGGGCCAATTTACATCGCTGCATATTTGCGATGGAATTACCGCGATCGGAGAAGGGGCTTTCACCAACAAGACGACATCCGACATTTTCCATGAGGTAAAACTTCAGATTAAAATCCTTCTTTCTCGCATCTCTTCCGTCGAAATCGGCGATTCGGTCACGAACATCGGTTATCGAGCCTTTGAGCAGCAACTATGCATCGAAGAGGTTAGAGGTGGAAGAGGGTTAACCAACATCGATAGGTACGCCTTCTCCGAGAACGTCTCGCTCCGCATCGTAGATTTTTCCGAGGCATACAAATTAACCCAAATCGAAAGGAACGTATTCGAGTATTGCGACTCCCTAGTTAGCATTTGTTTGCCGCCGGTGGGATGGTCCATAGACGGAAATACTTATTTCCCGGATCAATTTGATCCTGAAGCCGTGGCTTATTGCCTTGTCTATTCGAATTCCGGAGATAGGTTGGTCAGGACTTCAGTTGGCCATTTCGCCTATACGGCATCTACGTCAAAAGATTACACCGGTAGATACAACAAAGTCGCTTTTACCAATGATTTGGCGTCCGCGATCAACGGAGTGGCTGATTCCGGCTGGGTCTATTTGCTAGAAGATACTCCGCTAGAGCAAAGAAACATCAATATCAACAATGTTAATAAAGCCATGAGCATCTTCGCTGATCCCTCTCTCGGTGACGTCACAATCGGCAGCGCTGATCAAGATTTAACCGTCAATAGCAACGCCTTCTTAACCTTGTCTAACATCACCCCTCTTTCTAGGTCGATCATTCTTAAAAACTCTTCGACAAGCGATAATGCGGTGGTGAAGACCGGCGGATTCGCGATTAGGACCACAAACGGTGAACCAACGCCTGAACTCGATGTTAAGTACGACTGCAAAAACGCCGAGAAATCGATCGCCACAAAAACCAGAGTCAATTTGATTCGAAACGAATATTACGACGCCTATGGTCTACTGGATTTCGAGGACGTCGATGATACCCAAATCATTAAAAACGTGTCAAGACTTGGAAGCCTCGCCAATGAGCTCGATATCAAAGAACAATACGATATTTCATCTTCCTCAATCGATTTGAACCTCGAAATCGCGGAAAACGCGTTTAAGGGCAATACCTCTTTACGTCGCGTTAGCATCGATAGAAAAATCGAATACATCCGTAACAGCGCCTTCAATGGATGCACGAATCTAAGAGAAGTCAAAATCGGCTATGAATGCACGTTGATGATCACTAGGCTAAAGGAAATCGGAGAAAATGCCTTTAGAGGCTGCTCTAATTTAGCTTTCTTTGGAATAAACGACAAAAACATCAGCACTTCTTTTAACGTCATCGGGGCCGATGCCTTTAACGGCTGCGCTTATCTTGAAACCGCCGATTTAGGAATGGCCAAGTATTCCGATTGGAAGATAACGGGTCTTTTCGACGGAACGATTTCCCATATTGTATTGATGGATGTAAAGTTGGCGCCTGTTTGGCTTAGAAGCCTTACTGGTTCAAGATGGGATAGAATTATCTCGGAATAAAACGATGAATAAACTACAGAATGAATTGCTTAAGATAAGCGATAAGGAATACGCTGCTTTTCAAAGCAAATTGACTCCCGGGGTCGACCCTGAGCTGTTTTTAGGCGTCAGGGTCCCTCTATTAAGGCAGTTCGCGAAATCTTACGGGAAGAGCGACGAATCAAAGTCTTTCGTCAACGAGCTTCCGCATAAGTATTACGACGAAAACATGCTGCACGCCTTATTGATTTCTCAAATGAAAGATTTCGATGAGATAGTCGCTTGCCTAGATAAGTTCCTCCCTTATGTGGACAATTGGGCGGTCTGCGACATCATGTCCCCGAAAAGACTCGCTAAAAATAAGGATAGGCTCCTTGAAAACATAAAGAAGTGGACCAAGTCAAAGCACACATATACATGTCGATTCGGGATCGAGATGCTGATGTCTTTCTATCTAGATGATGACTTCAAACCAGAATATTTGAAGTTAGTCGCCGACGTCCATAGTGACGAATACTACGTAAACATGATGTCGGCATGGTTCTTCGCGACCGCTTTGGCGAAGCAGTGGGACGCAACCATTCCTTATGTCGAAAAAGGCCTTTTAGACACTTGGGTCAATAACAAAACAATTCAGAAAGCCATTGAAAGCTATCGAATTAGCGACGACCAAAAGCTCTATTTGAGAGGGTTTAAAAGGCAATAAATAAGGCAAACAAAAAGCCGAACATCGATGACCGACGAATCTATCGCCGGTCATCTTTTGTTTCGGCTTATTAATCGTGAGTGTTGGTGTCTTTTACGACGACGTCGTGGGCTCCACCTTCAACGATGGAAACGGAGGAGACGAGGGTAAGCTTGGCTTTTTCCTGAAGCTCAGGGATCGAAAGGGCTCCGCAGTTGCAGAAGGTGTGTTTAATTTTCGAAAGAGTGGTGGACAAAGTGTCGTGAAGGGCTCCGGCGTACGGGACATAGGAGTCGACGCCTTCGACGAAAGCTAGTTTCTTGCTTCCGCCGAGGTCGTAACGCTGCCAGTTCCTGGCGCGTGCGCTGCCTTCACCCCAATATTCTTTCATATAGTTGCCGTTGACCATGACCTTTTGGGTTGGCGATTCGTCGAATCTGGCGAAGTATCTTCCGAGCATACAGAAGTCGCATCCCATGGCAAGGGCCAAGGTGATGTGATAGTCGTGAACGATGCCGCCATCGGAGCAGATTGGGATATATATTCCGGTTTCTTTATAGTATTCGTCTCTGGCTTCGGCGACTTCGATGACCGCGGTGGCTTGGCCTCTTCCGATACCTTTGGTTTCGCGAGTGATGCAGATTGAACCTCCGCCGATTCCGATTTTGATGAAGTCGGCTCCGGCTTCCGCTAAGAATCTGAAGCCTTCTTTATCGACGACGTTGCCAGCTCCGACTTTCACGGAGTCACCGTATTTGGAACGAATCCAAGCGATTGTATTTTTCTGCCAGCAAGAGAAGCCTTCGGAGGAATCGATGCAAAGGACGTCGGCTCCGGCTTCGACTAGGGCTGGGACCCTGGTTTCGTAGTCGCGGGTATTGATGCCAGCGCCAACCACATAACGTTTCATCGAATCGAGTATTTCGTTCGGGTTTTCTTGGTGGGAGGAGTAGTCTTTCCTGAAGACGAAGTAAACTAGCCTTCCTTGATCGTCGACGATCGGGAGGGAGTTGAGTTTGTGCTCGAAGATGATGTCGTTAGCTTCGCTAAGAGTGATTCCTTCCTTGGCCACGATAAGTTTGGAGATTGGAGTCATGAACTCTTTGATCTTGAGGGAAAGGTCCATTTTGGAGACGCGGTAATCCCTGGATGAAACTATTCCGACCAACTTTCCATTTTGAGTTCCATCTTCGGTAATAGCGATGGTGGAGTGACCAGTGTTTTCCTTTAGCTCAAGGACATCGCGGAGAGAGTTCTCCGGGGTGAGGTTTGAATCGGAAGGGACGAATCCGGCTTTGTAGGCCTTGACGCGTTTAACCATGTTGGCTTGATCTTCGACGGATTGAGAGCCATAGATGAAGGAAACTCCTCCTTCTTTCGCAAGAGCGATGGCCATCGTGTCGTTGGACACGGACTGCATGATCGCGGAGATCATAGGGATATTGAGGGTGATGGACGGTTCTTCGCCCTTCTTGAATTTGACAAGAGGAGTCTTAAGAGAAACGTTGCTTGGGATGCAGTTTTCGTCGGAATATCCAGGGACTAAGAGGTATTCGCTAAAAGTTCTGGATGGCTGATCGTAATAGTAGGCCATGGTTGTTCTCCTTTTTAGGTTTATGGATTTTTAATTGTTTTTTGTTTCATTTACAAGAAAAAACGGCAAATAGCGCTTTCTTTTTGTAAAAAAGTTAGCGTTGTCTCGTTTTCCCTCGCAAATGTTCGGCAGATACACATCGTGCCTCTTTGAACAAATTTGCCTTCTTGAATTGATAATCCCTTGGATTAGGATAAAGTTATCAATCGATTGTGAGGGCTTCATGGAAACGAAAAAGAACTATAACCACACCCTCATCGCTTGTTATCTCGGTTTCATTACCCAAGCTATTTCGGCTAACTTCACGCCTCTACTTTTTTTGACGTTTAAAGATACATACGGAATATCGCTTGAGATGATCGCGCTTATTCCGATGGTCTTTTATTTATCGCAGCTGATCATCGATCTTTTAGCCACTAAGTTCGCCGACAAGTTAGGGTATAGAGGCTGCGTTGTCGCTTCCCAGGTTTTATCGGCGGCCGGATTAATCTTGATGGCGATTCTGCCGGAGGTTTTCCCTTCTCCGTTCGTCGGAATCATCATATCTGTTGTCATTTACGCGATCGGAAGCGGCTTGATAGAAGTTTTGGTGAGCCCGATCGTTGAGGCTTGTCCGTTTAAAAACAAAGACGGCGTGATGAGCTTATTGCACTCTTTCTATTGCTGGGGAGCGGTGGCGGTCATCTTAGGATCGGCTTTATTCTTCGCGATATTCGGAATTGCGAATTGGAAGATACTTGCCATCATTTGGGCACTGGTTCCGTTAGCGAATGTCTTCAACTTCATTTTCTGCCCCATTGAAAAGCTTGATGGGGGAGGCGAAAGCATGGGTGTCAAAAAGCTTCTTGGCACCCCGATATTCTGGCTCATGATAGTCCTCATGATCTGCGCAGGATCCTCTGAAATTATGATGGCCCAGTGGGCATCTGCGTTTGTGGAGTCCGCGTTAGGAGTCCCAAAGAATATAGGCGACTTGGTGGGTCCGTGTTTATTTGCGGCGTTTATGGGTTTATCTCGCCTAATTTACGGCAAGTTCAGCGAGAAACTGAATCTAACGACCGTCATGTTGGTGTCAGGGCTTTTGTGCATAGGCTGCTATTTGTTAGCCTCCCTCAGCCCTTTATCCGTCTTGGGACTTATAGGATGCGCTTTCTGCGGCTTTACGGTCGGGGTCATGTGGCCTGGTTCCATTAGCGTTTCTTCGCAAAATTGCCCCAAAGGCGGAACGGCGATGTTCGCGTTTTTGGCTTTGGCCGGTGACTTTGGCGGAATGGTCGGCCCAACGATGGTCGGCGCGATTTCCGAAACGGCTGGAGATAACCTTAAAATCGGATTGCTTATCGGCACGGTGTTCCCCGTTATCCTCGTGATTTCGTTATTGATCCTAAAGGGAATCAAGAAAAAAGGCTCGATGGCCGAAAGTGACCAAAACAACTAGATGAGGTCCTTGAATTTCTTTATCGTTCTTTTCGTTCATATATAATGAGGGCATGAAAAGAATGAAACGGCTACTAATTTGCCTCCTTGCCTCTTTTTCTTTGTCGAGTTGCATTTCCTTTCATAGCAACTGGCGGAATGAATACGGCAATCCTATTTTGTTCTTGGACACCGTTTCTATGGATTATAGCGTCATATATACATATGACGATGACTCCGACGAAATCAAAGACACCTATTTCGAAATAAGAGATGCGATGCTTAAAGCCGCTCCTTTTGTTGAACAAGAAAAAGTAACTCCCGCAAGCGAAAGATATTTCACCTATCGAGGCCGTTATTTTTCTTCAATGAGTGGCCCCGTTTTTAATACCATGTCGGTTTATGACGACGGAGCCATCATCATCACGGATAGAAAGGCCATTGGGAAAACGGAATACGCGTATTTTTCGATGGATCCAGAAAAAGCTTTTGAGCTATGCGATTTGGCTTTTACTAAGATATCCTACGAAAATCAGGTAATCGAAGAAGACAAAGAAAAGGCTAAAGAAGATTATTCCATCGAAAATTTCTTGGAGGAAAAGAAAGGCGCGAAAATACCGTTCCGCGTTTTGGAGAACCAAAGAAACTTGTCGTCTTATCGTGATGGGATTGATGAGGGCGAGCTATTCCAAATGATCGAGGAATTGACATTCGTCTTAACAAAAGAAAGCGGGGCCATCGCGTCTTTTTGGTATAACGTCGGCCGAGAAAATGACTGGGAATTATCTATTAGCCGTCAAGGAAACCGTGTGCACCTATCTCATCCCTACGTAGACCGCCTTGGCTATGATAGGCATGTGGATCTTGTTTATTCCATCGATTCAGGAAAGGGCAGCAACATCATTTCCAAAGCGATCGAACTTGCTGCGCAAGAGTGAAAATTTGGTTTAGAATTGTAGTCAGGAGGTTTTGTTATGGATTATGCGATCGTAACTGAAAATCTATCAAAAAGGTACAGTTCGAATCTCGCGGTTGATCATGTCAACATGCACGTCCCCGCAGGGGCCGTCTATGGCTTCGTTGGCGAAAACGGAAGCGGAAAGACGACCATTATGCGTCTTCTTATGGGTTTGGCGACTCCAAACAAAGGGACTTACGCATTGCTTGGCGTCAACCAAAAGGATCCCTCTATTTACAAGGTTAGAAAGAACATATCCGCCATCATCGAGGCTCCGTCTTTGGTTCCGACCATGACGGCTAAAGAGAACTTGACGTTCGCCTGTATGTATTACGGAGTCAAAGACTTATCTATCATCGACAAGGTCCTTCAAGATGTCGACTTGGCGGACACCGGAAATAAGAAGGTCAAAAACTTTTCTTTGGGCATGAGGCAGCGTCTTGGCATCGCTGTTTTGTTGCTCAACAATCCTAGATTGATGCTTTTGGATGAGCCGATGAACGGATTGGATCCGTCTGGCATTGCCGAATTAAGGAACTTGATTACTTCGCTAAACGAGAAAGGAATCACCTTCCTCATCTCGTCCCACATCCTCTCCGAACTTGAGAAAGTCGCCACTCACTATGGCTTCATCCAAAAAGGAAAGCTCTTGAAGGAAATATCCGCCGAAGATTTAGCCAAAGACTGCGTTAAAGCCATCGATTTAAGATATGAGGACTTAGCTTCAATCGAAGAGGCTTTGAAGAAAGCCGGCTTTGCTCATTTCGAAAGATATCCCTCTTTCGTCCGCGTCTTCGATGATGTGACGCCTCTTGAACTATTGACGAAACTAAAAGGCGAAGGGGTGGAAGTCACCGACATTCGCACTAGAGAAGCTAACGTTGAAGATTACTACCTCAATTTGATTGGAGGTGGCATCAATGGCTAACATCATCAAGTCCGCGCTTTATAAGCTTTTCAAAGACTGGACATTTAGAATTACCCTCATCATTGGGGTTGCTCTTGCCGTCTTCATGAACCTCGTTTACTTAGGCATCGACCTATTGGACGGAGGCACCGTTGGGAACATCTGCAACGGACAAACCCTTTTCATCAGCAGTTTGTCTCCGACCCAAAACTTCGGTTTGACGGTCCCGATCAACCTCGTCGTCTTCACAATCGGCGAATTCAACTGTGGCACGATCAGAAACAAGATCATCGCCGGGCACAAAAAGAGCTCGATATACCTATCGATGTTCCTTATTGGCCTTATCTTTACCGTTTCGTTAATGACTATCTACTTCGGATTAAGCGTTGGCATCGCTTCCGCGATCGGAGGTTTCAAAACCGAAGGGACTACTTTAAACGGATTTTTCCAACCAGAACTGCTTTATCAATATCCGCTTATGGCGTTAGCCACATATGTGTTCATCGTTAGCTTTGCCATCTTCATCGCGACGCTAACTAGAAGCATTGGCGGATCCATGCCTTTAGTCATAATACCGGTCGTCTTCTTGATGTTCTTCGCCATTATTCCGATGATGCAAAACATCACGGAATTGAATCCAGGCGACACCTTTGATATCGGCTTCCAGGGATGGCTCAATCCGATATTCACATTCGGTATCATGTCGCTTATGTCCATGAAGATGGATGCTACGTGGTTCATTGCTTCGCTGGTCACCCCGATATATTGGGCGGCCATATTCTTGGTTTTCGGAACTCTCATCTTCGTTAAAAGAGACGTTAAATAACCACGCAAAAAAGAGAATTCACCCGCATTTGTGGGTGAATTTTTCGTTAGAGGAATTACTTCTTTAAATAATTGCCGGCGGCCTCGCCTAAAGCGATCATGCTGGTGCAGTCGTAATGAGCAGCGTCGTCGCCTTCTCCAGTCATGTTTTTGGTTTTTAGGTTGAGGGCGGTCTCGTCTTCGTCATTTGTTAAAACGCAGTAGTGGTGTTCGCTTTCATTAGCGACGTCGATTTTGGCTTGATTGATGTCTTTGGCTCTAGGCCAAGAGTCGTCGATGCTTTTGATTGTGGCGTCCACGAAATTCATGTAGTCGCGAATATATTCGTTGAAGTCTTCTTCTAGATAGGCAATCAACTTTTCGGTGTTGCTTTTGTATATAGAGACGTCTAATTCGGTGTAGGAATCGCCCTCTCCCTGCATCCAGAACACGCCTTTGACACGTGGATCCGCTCCATTTTGCTTTAGATAGGAGAGCTTTTCGTGAATTCTAGCGACGGAGTCTTTGTATAAATCTCCCCTTTTGCCTTTGAATAGCCACTCCCCGTTTAGGTGGGTGCCCCCTAAAGTCGTTTTGATTATGTAGGATCTTTTGGGCTCAGAAGATAAGGAAGAGGCTATTCCGACTTCCGGGCCAAAGTACTCCTTCGTGCATCCAAACCCGAACTTCGTTGGCTCGAAATAATCGTTTTGGTTAAGATCCGCTCTATAAGAGATGATGGCGTCGCTATTTGGCTTGGAGTATTTTTCGTAGCTATCAGGGTCCTTCTCTTTTAAGAAGGAAAAAGGCGAGACGCCTGAAGCGTTTGATTGTCCCAATATCAAATAGACGTTTGCCTCTCCCTTATTGATTAGATGACGGTTTTGGTCACATCCGACTAGCGAAGGAAATAGAAGGATTAATAGAGGCAAAAGATTACTTCTTTTCATGTAGAAAAGTATAGGAGCGGCGTGTTCTTAAGGCAATGTAAGAGAGGCGGAAAATCCTAGGTGGACAGACGCTATGTTTTTGCTAAGTCAAAAGAGAACTTTTTCCTTTATAATGTGGGTATCGAAGTCCGGAGTAAATAATGCTAATTACTTTTGTTTGTGATGTTTTAGGAAAAGAAAATAACGGAACTACGATAGCCACGATGAACGTCATTAGGGCGATGCAACAAAAAGGCCATACGGTCCGCATCGTTTGCCCCGATGAAGATAAAGCTGGCTTGACTGGGTATTTCGTTTTGCCTCGCATTCACTTCGGCATTTTCGATAATTACGTCCATCATAACGGGGTCACCCTCGCGAAGAAGGACATTGAGATATTGACCGAAGCCATCAAAGGAGCAGACGTCGTCCATTGTAATCTTTGCGGCTCGGCCTCCGTGGCGGCGGTGGAGATCGCCCACAAAATGGGCATCCCGGTCACGGCCTCACTTCATAGCCAAGCCGAAAACTTCACCTCCCACGTCAAAATGCAAAACTGGGAATTCGCCAACAAAACGATATACAAGGTTATCTATAACCGTCTTTTCTCCAAAGTCGACGCGGTTCATTATCCCACCCAGTTTATTAGAGACGACTTCGAGGAAAGAGTTGGAGTCAGGACAAATGGTTATGTCATCTCAAACGGCGTCAGGAGCGACTTTAGAAAGGTCGAAGTCCAAAAGCCTGAGAAATACCGCGATAAACTCGTAATCCTCTATAGCGCGCGCTTGGGTCCTGAAAAGGATCACAAAACCCTTATTAACGGCATAAAGAGATCTAAATATAGAAATAAGATCCAACTCATTTTGTGTGGAACGGGCCCTTTGAAAAAGAAGGTCCGCAAATGGGCTAAGGGGTTGGCGAATCCTGTCGATATAGGATTTCATAGCCACGAAGAGATGATACAGATCATCAATTACAGCGATTTGTATGTTCATAGCTCTGTGATTGATTTAGAAGCGATATCCGCGCTTGAGGCGATCGCCTGTGGGCTTACCCCAGTTTTAAGCGACTCTAAGCAAGCTGCGATTCGTTACTTCGCCTTAGAGCCAAATAATCTTTTCAAGCATAAGAATCCTCGTGATTTGGCCAAGAAGATCGATTATTGGATCGAACACCCGGAGGAGAAGAAAGCCAATTCCAAAAAGTATCTCGGCTTCTCAAGGCGTTTCGATTTCGACCTCGCCATGGATTCGATGGAGAAGATGTTCTCTGACACCGCCAAATATTTCCATTACGACAATACCGAAAACTTCATGGAGACCGTCCTCGATGAAGAAAAATAGAGAAATATACTATAGCGATCTTTTAAACGATGACTTCGCCGGAACTAACATCAAGCAGACGAAGATGTCGCCTAATTTTAAATATGTCCACAAAAACCCGATTTGGCGTTTCTTTTCCGGTATGGTGTTTTACGTTGTAGCCGTGCCTATTATTTGGGTCGCCTGTTTATTCTTAGGCATAAAAGTGGTGGGGAAGAAGAATCTTAAATCGCTCAGGCACAAGGGCTTCTTCTTATATGGCAACCATACCCAAATCGCGGATGCGTTCGCCCCACAGGTTAAAGTGCTCGCCCCCAAAAGAGGAATGATAATGGCGAATCCTGATGCCATATCGATAAGGGGGATTAGGGGACTAGTGATGATGCTTGGGTGTATTCCGGTTCCTAACGAAGCCGCCAATAAGGACGCATTCAAAGAGGCGATTAAATATTTCTACGCCAAAAGAAGAGCGATCATCGTTTATCCTGAGAAACATATTTGGCCTTATTACACCAGGATAAGACCCTTCCCAGACGATTCGTTTATATATCCGGCCGAGCTTCTTTCCCCGGTGGTGGCCATGTGCACGACATATCGCCATAATCGCCTATTTAAAAACGGAAAGCCAAAGCCAGTGATTCATGTATCTAGACCATTTTACGCCGACGAAAATATGTCTATTCCCGAGAGGAAGAAATATCTTCGCGGTCTAGTCTATGATTTCATGATCCAACATAGCGCCGAAGACGAGAACGTGGAGTGGATCAAATACATCAAAAAAGATGTGAGCGTATCCCTTGAAGAAAAAGGGATAGAAAATCATAATTAATTCACGAAAAGGAGCCGTCTATAGACGGAAATAAATATGACCCCAGAAGAATACAAAAGACTAGCTGGTACCAAGACCGAAGCTAACCTCCAGGCCGCTTTCGCCGGAGAATCCCAAGCCAGGAACAAATACACCTACTACGCCTCCAAGGCCAAGAAAGAAGGCTATCAGCAGATCGCCGCGATCTTCGAAGAGACCGCCGGCAACGAAAAAGAACACGCCGAGATTTGGTTCAAATATCTCCATGGCGGAGCCGTCCCGACCACTGAGGTCAACCTCCAAGACGCCGCTAACGGCGAGAACTTCGAATGGACCGATATGTACGATAAGATGGCCAAAGAAGCCGAAGAAGAAGGCTTCAAGGAGATCGCTTGCAAAATGCGTATGGTCGCCGCCATCGAAAAAGAGCACGAAGAGCGCTACCTCAAACTCTTGAAGAACGTCAAGGAAGGCGTCGTCTTCGTCGGAAATAGCGACCTCGCCGTTTGGAAATGCCGCAACTGCGGACACATCTGCGTTGGCAAATATGCCCCGAAGATCTGCCCGGTCTGCGCCCACGAACAGAGCTACTTCGAACTCCGCGCTGTCAATTATTGATAGTTTCAAAAATTGACCTTGGGTTATCTCCTAAGGTCTTTTTTATTGCAAATTTGCAAAATGTAAGCCCATTCACAACATTTATGTAATGAAAAGGATACTATTAGGTTACAAACAAAGGAGCATTCAAAATGTCCACATTGATGCATAGTGAAATTTTTGACCAGCCAAAGGCTCTTAAACACGCCTATGAGGTCAACATTTCAAAAATTAAAGAAATAGCGAAAGAGGCCAAGGAGAAAGGAATCACCCACGTCGTTACTACCGCTAGGGGAAGCAGCGACAACGCTTGCGTTTATTTCAAATATCTTTGCGAAACCTACGTCGGCTGGCCGGTTTCTAGCGCCGCCCCGTCCGTTTCCACAATCTATGGTTCCAAACTCAGCTACGCCAACTGCTTAGTCGTCGGCGTTTCCCAGTCCGGCGCTGGCATTGATGTTTGCCGCATCGTCGAAGACGCCAATGAACAAGGTGCCTTGACTGTCGGCGTCACCAACTTCCCGGAATCCCGTTTGGGTAAAGGCGCTAAGGTCGCCCTCATCATGGAGTGCGGTGAAGAAAAATCCGTCGCTGCCACCAAGACCTTCACCTGCCAGATGTATCTTCTTGCCTGGATCGTTGCCGAGATCGCCGATAATGACGCTCTCCGCGCCGCTCTTATGAAGGCTCCTGAAGCCATCGAAGCCGCTTTGAATAAAGAGAACGAGATCGATGCTTTGGCTGTTAAGATGAAAGGCATGAACGATTGCTACATCCTCTCCAGGGGATTCGCTCTTGTCGCTTCCGTCGAAAGCGCCCTCAAACTCAGCGAGACCAACTACGTCAAATCCAAGGCCTATCCTATCAGTGATTTCTACCACGGCCCGTTCGCCGTCGTCGACGAAACCCAGAACGTCTTCGTTCTCGCTGGCAAAGGCATGATGGACGAAGATCACCGCAAGATGATTGATCGTCTTAAAGAGGCCGGAGCCAATGTCATCATTGTCACAAACGATGTCGAACTCGGTGGACTTAACCTCCCGACCTGCGATGAGGTTGTCTTCCCGTTCGAAGCCGTTGCCACCATGCAGCTCTTCGCCGAGAGACTTGCCGCCGCTAAAGGAAATAATCCTGACTGCCCACGCGGACTTAAAAAAGTCACCATCACCAAATAAGAATTGACCCGCCGGAAACGACGGGTTTTTCTTCGCCTTGCATAGCAAGGCTTTTAATTTGTGGTGGTAACATAAAAAAGAAAAATAAATTGTTGCGTTAACGCCTCTTTATGTAGATAATATGACTCGCGCTAATATTGGATCATTGGTGTAGTGGCCCAACATGCTTCCCTGTCACGGAAGAGACCACGGGTTCGAATCCCGTATGATCCGCCAGCGCTGGCCCGGTAGCTCAGTTGGTAGAGCAGAGGACTGAAAATCCTCGTGTCGGCGGTTCGATTCCGCCCTGGGCCACCACTCGAATTTCCGCGACATTTCGGCAAGAAATGCCGCTTTTTCTTTACTAATACATTATATGTATTCCGTGTAACTAATTTGCGAGACAATGTCGC
Source organism: Bacilli bacterium (assembly GCA_024409055.1). Classification (GTDB taxonomy): domain Bacteria; phylum Bacillota_I; class Bacilli_A; order RFN20; family CAG-826; genus Alloenteromonas. Next base: position 563 of record JAKSUL010000039.1, on the reverse strand, counting down.
GTAAATTTTAATAATATGGTATAATCCTGATAGGATTAAATAATATGCAAAGCGTTACTGAAACATTAAGAAAATATTGCGGTGAACATAAAGGCGAAATCTTTGATGTAGGGTTCTTACATTCAAAATTCTTCAACCACATCGGAGAATCATCTTTTAGAAAATTTGTCTCGAGAATTGCAGATGAAGGTCTTCTCGTTCCTGCTGGAAAAGGCATTTACACGATAGGAGAAGTTGATAATCTTGAAAGACTTGTTATCAGTCATTACACTCATGCATTCAAAGGAATGCCTGCCGGGGATTTTCTATTTTATAAAAACGGTATTGGGGACGAACCAGTAATAAAAGAAATCTATTCTAATTTCATTTGTGGTGGGAAAACCATAGGAAATGTCAAAGTCACACAATGTAATATTTCATTCTTCCCAGCTCAACAATTCTGCATTTTATTTATGGAAGCTTTGAAATATAAAAAGAGTTCATTGGTAAATGATTTCGATTTGAAGAAAATGGAAGATGTTGTTTCTTTACTAAAAGATTTAAAAGAATTTGAAATTAAAAGC
>JAKSUL010000038.1 GCA_024409055.1 Bacilli bacterium | reverse complement strand
GATAAACTCCGCGCGGAAAGCGGCACGGGCAAAGGCGCATTTTTGCCTGTGCCCTTCATACACATTTTATTTCACAGTTTTGCATGCTTCGGAAATCAAATACACAAAAATACACATTTAATTTCACAGAGCCCTTTTTATTTTTGAGATGAAGTAATGGGATATTCTTAGATTGAAGGAACCGAGAACGACTCGAACTGTTTGGTTTCGGCCTCTTCTATTGAGTTATATTTGTAATCGATGAGTTCTTCATCGGTAACATAGAATAAGCCAGTCTCTTGATATGAATTCAACGAATAGTCAGTAACCCCGTCAATCATTACGCCTTGGTCTTTTTGGACGTAGTTGACCTTGTATCCGCCAGTGCCTCCCATGTCATAGCTTCCTTCTGGCGGCGCTTACAAAATTAAGCAAATTTTTATGGTCTTTGGCTTGCGTCGGTTAAATAACCTAACTGGCCATTATACCCATCGATTTTTGCGTAATTCGCGTTAATGTGATCGTAATTATATGCCGTTCCGTTTCCGCCGACTAACGATGCACATCCATAGAACATCCCATCGGAATTATTGACCCTCCTGGTGGTCCAAAGAGTTGGGGTTGCATAAATCGTGGTAAGCGAAGCGTCTGCATCGAACATCTGACCCATATCCATGACGTTAGATGTGTCAAAGGAAGAGAGGTCGAGCACGGTAAGAGAAGAGCAACGGCTAAACATATTGTTCATATCTTCAACGGCGGAAGTATCCCACCCCGATAGATTGACACTTTCTAATTCCGAGCAATCGCTAAACATGAACATAGTCGTAATAGCGGATGTCAGTTGCCATCCCGTTAAATCAAGAGTCTTAACGGAACTGTAAATGAACGTGGCGTCAAAAAACTCGACTGATGAGACGTCCCAAGTGTTAAGACCTATAATGTCTCCTTGAATAACGGTTTGCCCAAACGTAAAAGTAAGCGACGTAATGTTACTGACATCCCAGTTGGACACATCGATATTCCCGAGTTCTGCTCCGCAGAAGAAATCGTCCAAATCTGTTAGGCTGGACACGTCCCAACCGCTTAGATCTAATGTGCCGTCATATTTAGCGAAGGCGAAAGCCATATTTGCAGACGTCACTTTACTCACGTCGAAATTTTCTATGCTAGAGACTGCGTCATCGGAAAGGGTTGAACTATAAAACATATAATTCATATTCCTGCATTCGGATGTATCCAAATATTCCAGCCCCTCTAAGGAATTAACGCCGTAGAACCAATAAGAGGTGGATTTCGGCTTGTATTGAGAGAATGTTTGGTCAATGACGTAGCCGGAAGGATGAGACGACCTGAAGAAACTTGAATACTTTGGGTTTGCAAAGTTGGTGTCGACGCCGGTTATCGTCTCTCCGTTATATGTATCCCCGACGTGATAAATATCAGTGCCGTAGACAAAATACACCGTGTCACCAACGAGCAAAGCTGTAGGGTGAATGATGTTTGTGAGATAACCAATTTGTCCTTCGTAGCCGTCGACGTTAGCGCGGTCGAGGCCAACATGATCAGCGCGGAACACTGTTCCGTTCCCGCCCACTAACGATGTGCATCCGGTAAACATGTCGGTGCCCTTTACGACGTTCGACATATCCCAAAGAAGCGGATCTGCGTAGATCGTCCTAAGAGAGGAACAATCTTTGAACATGCTGTCTGTCTTTTGCAAATTAGAAGTGTTCCAAGATGACAAATCCAGCTCAGTCAAAGACGAGCAACCTTGGAACATCGCATTCACGACGGGGCAAGCCAAACTCGAAACATTCCAATTCGAAACATTAAGGTCGGCCAACGAACTACAACCGCTGAATGTATATTGCATATCCTCGACTTTTGAAACATCCCAACCGGTTAGGTCGAGTTCGGTTATAAGCTTACAGTTGCGGAACACATTACTCGCGGACGTGACGTTCTCGGTATTCCAACCCGAAATATCAAAAGTCGTCAAAGACGAGCAGCCATAAAAGATAGAAGACATCCTTGTCGCGGCACTTGTAACGAAGCCGTTCAGATTCGCACTTACCAAAGATCCGCACTCCATAAAGATACTTTGTAGGTTAGTAGCATTTGAGGTATCCCAACTAGATAAGTCTGCCGAAATCAACGAACTGCATTTACGGAAAACATTGGAGAAGTTGGTGACATGCGATGTATCGACGTTTTCCTCGCCTTCTATGGTTTCAAGGTCTTCCAAATAAGAAAACTCGTAATAAAAGGAAGTGGGTTTATAATCATGGAAACTCTCTTCGAAAACAATCTTCGTAGGTTTGTCTGCTACAAAGAAACCTTTGGTGGTCGGGCTGCGTGAGAAATTGTAATCAATCTTATCTATGGTTTCTCCTTTGTAAGTTGCTCCAACGCGGTAATAGCCTTTGCCAGCCACAAAATAAATTGTCTTTCCAACAAGTAGGGCTCTTGGCTGATATATTTCAGTTAAATAACCTCTGGTGCTTGTGGTATCGACGTTTCCGAGTGTTTTGTCAATTGAGTATGACTCAAAGGCAGTTCCAGCGCCGCCCATTAAATTGTTGCAATTGAGGAACATGGATACGGAATTAGTAACGTGCCAAACGGTCCAACTACCAAATGAAGCATAGATTGAATTGATGCTTGTGCAGTTGCTGAACATGTAACTCATATTAGTAACTGAAGTGGTTGCCCAGTTCGACAAATCCAAATCTTTTAAGCCTGTACAGTTGTTAAACATGTAGCTCGTATCAGTCATCGAACTAACATCCCATGACGATAAATTAAGATCGAGGAAAGATGAACAACCATTAAATAAGCCGACCGCGCTACTAACGGAACTCGTGTTTATTAAAGCTACGTTTTCTATTTCTACGAGGCTCTCGCAAGACGAAAACCAAGAATTCATAGATGTGGGCGAATATTCTTGGAATGAAGAATCAACGGATACTTTGGTGGGCGATGAATCGTAAAAGAAGCCTTTATCGCCTCCTCCTGACGCATCGAATACCCTATCGAAATTATCGTCGACATCGAGGATACTCATCCCTTTATAAAGGTCGCCGGCGGCATATTCGTTTTTGTCGTACACTAAGTAAACGACTATATCTGAACCATCATTGACGAGCAATGCTTTTGGCGTTGGGTCGAATGTCCATTCGTTATTGATCGTCCCCACGGCATTTGCGTTTTTTTCGGCTGATCCAATGTAAAACGTCCATCCGGCTGCGGACACTGTGCCAAGGAGTGTTGCTCCTAACGCAAGCATTGGAATTGAGTGGCTTAGTATTTTTCTCATTTTTACCTCGCTTTCTGGCTTTGGACACTCGCATTTATGCGGTGGATGCCCCAAGACTTAAAAGGTTTTTTATTATTCGTTTTCTTCCGAAATTTCATCGGATTCTTCGACTGATTCGGTTCTAGTGGTGACGCCGTCGTTTTGGAGGACCCCGTCGACGTAGACCTTGATGAGGCCCTGGCTTATGAGGGCTTTGTCGTCTTCGTACGGGATGTCGTAGCTCTCGGGTTCGTAACCCTCGATCTGCGTTAATCCCGCGTTGGCCATCATGTCATCTATTAGTTCGATCGCCCACTTGGCGGCCCTGTCGGACCTGATCTTTAGGCGCATCGGGGTGCTTTCGTACTGCTTGGCGTCCCCGGCGTCGAGGAAGCTGTATTTCGTCCCCTCGTAGTCGGACGGCTTGAGGGCGAGGTAGACGTTTAGCGTCTTCCCGGACACCTTCATGATGGCGAGGGTGTCCCATCCCTTTCGGAAGGATTCCCTCTTCCAGCTCATCCTTGCTTTGGCTTCGTAGGAGAGGAGGTGGTTCTTGATGTCGGCGTAGCGGGCCTTGAGCTCGTCGTCGGACTGTATGATTCTTGCGATAAAGCTTCTATCGTTTTTTGTACCGGATCCAAACGGATTGGATGACATTTCTTCGTTAGCGTTTTCTTGAACTGGCGTTTCTTCGGGCATGTCTTCCAAAACCTCGGATTCCTCCTCTTCGTTTGGGATAACGCTGTCGATTGAGGATGTGATTCTGCTATTTTGGGCTTCTCCATCGACAATTACTCTTATTAACCCTTTGCTGATGAGGTCTTTATCCTCCTCATAAGGAAGGTCGTAGTTTTCGTCTTGATATCCTTCAATTAGTAAGAGGCCAACCTCAGCCATCATGTCATCTATTAGTTCGATCGCCCACTTGGCGGCCCTGTCGGACCTGATCTTTAGGCGCATCGGGGTGCTTTCGTACTGCTTGGCGTCCCCGGCGTCGAGGAAGCTGTATTTCGTCCCCTCGTAGTCGGACGGCTTGAGGGCGAGGTAGACGTTTAGCGTCTTCCCGGACACCTTCATGATGGCGAGGGTGTCCCATCCCTTTCGGAAGGATTCCCTCTTCCAGCTCATCCTTGCTTTGATTCCGTATGAAAGCAGGCGGTTCTTTATAAGGGCATAGCGGGCTTTAGTGTCATTTTCAGATTGGATGATTTTGGAGGTGAAGCTCCTATCGTACCTTATGCCTGATCCGAACGGATTGACTGGTGCCACCTGGATTTCTTCGTTTTGAGGTTCGTTTGATACTTCTTCAACTGGCTCCTCCTGAATCTCCGGCTCTTTTTCATTTCCAAAGCCGTCGATAGCGGTGGTGACGCCGTCGTTTTGGAGGACCCCGTCGACGTAGACCTTGATGAGGCCCTGGCTTATGAGGGCTTTGTCGTCTTCGTACGGGATGTCGTAGCTCTCGGGTTCGTAACCCTCGATCTGCGTTAATCCCGCGTTGGCCATCATGTCATCTATTAGTTCGATCGCCCACTTGGCGGCCCTGTCGGACCTGATCTTTAGGCGCATCGGGGTGCTTTCGTACTGCTTGGCGTCCCCGGCGTCGAGGAAGCTGTATTTCGTCCCCTCGTAGTCGGACGGCTTGAGGGCGAGGTAGACGTTTAGCGTCTTCCCGGACACCTTCATGATGGCGAGGGTGTCCCATCCCTTTCGGAAGGATTCCCTCTTCCAGCTCATCCTTGCTTTGGCTTCGTAGGAGAGGAGGTGGTTCTTGATGTCGGCGTAGCGGGCCTTGAGCTCGTCGTCGGACTGTATGATTTTTGATGTGAAGCTCCTGTCGTACCTTATGCCAGAACCAAAACCGGCATCAGCCGCAGGGGCTGGCTCTGGGATGGATACAACGTTTTCTTCGTTTGCAACCGGCTCAACCTCTTTTTCGATTTCGTAATGTGGGTCATCGATTTCAAATGTGGCCAAAACTAAATCGCCAATCTTAAAAGTTTTCTTGTCCCAAGTTGTTTCTTCCTTGGCGCCGAAAGCGACGAGCAAATCTTCAAAGTAAGCAAAATTCCTTTGAACGTCTTCGCTGCTATAAACTAGACGCGAATCAAAGCTATGTTTGCACAAGACTTCCTGCTCTTTGATCTTATTTTTGACCTTGGTTTTGACTACGCCTTTGTTTCTGGTTTCATCTATAAATTCGAATTCATTATCGCCTAAATCGATTTTATCAATCTCCTTATTGGACGCCGGGAACAATTCGATCTTCCCGTTTTTGATCAATTCTGGTGCATTGAACTGCGCAAGAATGAATAGTTTTTCCTCATGCTGCTTCTCATTTAGCCTTAAGAATTCGCAGTATTTTAATAGCTGCTTTTTGGCGATTTCTTTTTCGTTTTCGTCCGCTAAAGAAAATGCGTCTCTTAAGATCTTTAGAACTGGCGTTGTTTTCGGGTTGAATTCGCGTCCATCGATTAATGCGATTCTAGCATCGCGAACCTTCCTCATGCTGTTGAGAGCGATAGGCTCGGCGATTAAATAAAGCAAAATAACGAGCAGGACCAAGTACCCCAATGATGATTGGAGCCAAAGGACGAAAACACCGACAAAGGGGATTTTGTGCGATGAATAAATCGCCTTCATTTGGCTATAGACAACAGGGCTGACGTCTGGAGTCGTATTTGCGTCTCCTTTAAGGGTGAACCATCTATCGTTCGGATGGAAAGCGTTCGGCTCTTCAATGGCGACGATCCTATGGATAATTTCAATTCCTTCTTTTTCGTAGACAACGACATCATAAAGCTTGAGCTCGTTTTCCTGGGGGAGAGCGTTAACGATAACCAAGTCATACATGTCGAATTGGTTATCGAGGTTGTTGTCGAATAAGTAGGTATTTTTTTCGTTTTTCTGAGACATCGATTCAGAAACAACGACTTTCACGCTTCCAATATTGTTGATAGGGAAATCGTTTCCTTTGATCCTTGCGTAGGCCGAAACGGCGAACATCGACAAAAACAAAGCGCACAAAACTAAATCGAAAACTCTACTGGCGACATTTAAGGCGCGGGCTTTCTTTGTTCTTTCTTCCTTGTATTCTTTAACAATCTCTTCGTCTTTTTGACCCGCTTTCACAAGCTCGTTCCTATTTTTGACGTAATGGACGAGCAAAGCAATGAATATGCCGCCGACGAATAAGACGATCGCTATTCCTAAAATCAAAAGTATAAAATCATTCCTGCTCATATTTCTTTTCCCCTATGCTCAAAAGACGCAACGATCACGTTGCTTAATAAAAATTTTGTAGCGAGTTTTGCGTGTTCATAAATGCAAAGACATGGCCGGAGCAAAACCCCGGCCATGCTATTTGCTTATTCGACTGGAGTTGCTGTAGCGGTGATTGTCAACGATGTGCTTTCCACAGCGGCCTTGAAGGCGGTGTAGTCAGCCAATTTCGTGAAAGCACCAGTGCAGGTAACGGTCACGGCAGTGCTCGGAACCGTCACGACGATGGTACCGGCAGTGTTCGATTTGATCACAGTGACCTTGCTTGAGTCGAAGGCGCCAGTGGCTTTAACGTTGCCGGCATCGATGGAATACGTGGCCATCGATGCGGAGGCGTTAATGATGTCGACAAGGGTCGGTTGATAATCCGACTGTTTGATCGTGTAGGTGAAGACCATTTCGCCAGAAACGGTTGCCTCAACGGCGTATCCTTTGTTATCGGCATCAGGATTCGAGTAAGCAACTGCAAGAGTCTTTGTAGTAACAGTCCATTCACCGACCAAGGCGAGGTCGATTGTTTCGGCATCAGCGATGCTGCCGATAACGCTGGCTTCTTCCTTGACTGGGTCGCCAGAAAGCTCCAAGAATGACCATTCGGCGGCAAAGAGGCTTCCGACGGTTCCGACTGTTGCTAAGAACGCAATTGTTCTGAATTTTTTCATATTTTCACTCCTTTCTTTCTAATTCTTAATTAGTCATTTCTGCTATTTCAATTTTCAGAAATTTGAGAACCTGTAAACGCCTTTACAGTTTTGGTTTGCAAGTTGTGAACGGTTTGTTTTTACCGTGAAAAAAGAAAGGAATAGACGAAGCTGAAACATAGTTTCATATATCGACGAAGAATGGCGTTCCTTGATTAGGATGACGTTTTTTCGGATCAAAAAATGAATCTTTTTCGAAAAAAAGAAGGAAAAAAATAAAAGTGACAAAACTGTCGATTTTTTGTTTAAAAGTTACGATTGTAACGAAATTGTCTCTAAAAATAGCGTGAAAACGCCTTACGATGCAAAACTCCTTAGTCTTATGGCTGCTGGGAATGAAATTACTTTTTAGAAAGAGTTATGGAGCGCATCTCTATCCAAAAATAAAGGGCTCAAGTTTTTGAGCCCTTTATTAATTTTTCACAGTTTATTCTGCATTGGGGCAGGTTTTAAGTCTTTGGCCTGACCGTTGGATGGGCTTTAAATTCCCCTCCTACGTAACCGATCTATTATCTCGCCTTTGTGGTGTCAATCATTGATGACGGGGTTTATTTAGACGAGAAAATGTTTTGTTCTTTATCAATTATCTCGAAGAAAATATCGAGTATTTCAGGATCGAACTGGGTTCCTCTTCCTTCGAGCATGATGGATTTGGCCTTTTCAAGGCTAAACGCCTCTTTATATGGCCTCTTAGAGGTCAACGCGTCATAAACGTCCGCAACAGCCATAATTCGAGCTTCTAGAGGTATATCTTCACCTTTAAGCTTCGTCGGATATCCGTTTCCGTCATATCTTTCGTGGTGGTGGAGAGCGATATTACGGGCTAACTCCAAGTATTCCTTGGTCTCGACGTCGGCTAAGTTATCGTCAATGAACTTAGCGCCAGAAGTGGTGTGGGTCTTCATGATCTCAAACTCTTCAGGCGTGAGCCTTCCCGGCTTAAGCAATATCGCGTCAGGGATAACGATTTTACCAACGTCATGAAGCGGGGCGACATCTTCGTATATCGCCATGATCGCTTCCGTTAATACGCCTTTATATTTATCTTGCTTCGATAAAGCCTCGGCAATCATCTTGACGTATTTGGACGTGTTCTTAATGTGGTCGCCAGTCTCCTGATCTCTAGCTTCGACCATATTGGCAAAGCCATAGACGACTTGACGTTGGATGTTTTTGATCTCTTTGGTTCTTTGCTCGACGGCTTCGTTAAGGCGCTTATTGTAGTTGACGTCGTTGGTTACATCCCTAAATTCGATGATGGTACCGTATGAGTTTCCGTTTTGTTCAATGGCCCTTAGGTTGAAGCGATAGATCTTGTCGCCATAATAATACAAGTCTCCGACTTTTCGTCTTTCCTCATCCGTAAGTTTCCTTAAGGATCCTTCTTTTATGCCGGGGAAGAGTTCTTTGGCTGTTTTATTGATGAATATGACCGTATCGGCGGAATCTAAGATGACTAAGGCATTGGAATAAATGTCTAACGCCATATCTTTAGCCAAAGCCAAGGCATCGAACAAACTGTATCTCCAGAAGAGAAGGCTCATGATGATGGTGTCTAGCAATAGGCCCAAAATCGTGGTGTCGTATCCGTTGGTTATGCCGGTTAGGTAAATAATGTATCCAAGCACGCCGACGGCGATGAGGGCATACATATAGAAAAGGATGCGTTTTTCCTTTTTGCTGATGGCTTTCTTAGTGGCGAATATTGACATGACGAGGTTAGCAATGAAGTAGCCGACATTCATGGCAACGTAAACCCAGTAAAGAGGGCCTTTGGTCGACGTGGTCCAATAATGGCCTCCAAAGCCTTCTTCGTATCTGACTTCGGCGTAATAGAGGTGGTGGTAGTTATTGGTGTATATGATGCCGAGGAAGACGATGCAAAGGCTGCATAATATCCAGAAGAGCCATCTCGGCGTCTTTATCTTGGAGTATCTAGCCACGAAGTAGAAGGTCGCTAGGAGAAGGAATGGCTTTCCTAGATAACCGATCTTTACAGCCAATACGGCAGTTTCCATTGTGGTGGCTTCCATCTCGAATAAGTAACCGAGCAAAGCAATACCGGTGCAAATCAAAATAACGAGAATGTTCCTCGAAGGAACTGATGGCTTTTGGGCCAAGGTATAGCAAATCATCCCAAAAACGATGGCTAAACCGATGACTTGAATAATTAACGCTGCAGTAAACATTGTCAAAAAATTAACACAATTTGTTTATACAACAAATAAGCAGTTTGCAAAAGAGAAAGAAATGTTAAAAAAGGCCAACAAGAAATATTTCTTTTGCCCCAAAGACTCTCTTTCCCAACTGATTAATGAGGAGAATGTCGTGACATTGATATGCACACAATAAATGTATATTGTGATTCTAAGCTTTGGAAACAAAGAGACCGAACTGCTATTTATTGGAATAAGAAGCAAACGAATTCCCATAGACGCGGCAAAAATAGTCCTAAGAAAACTAATCGCAATTCATTTCGCTTCTTCGCTTTCGGACTTGATGTCGCCGCCATCGAATAGGATTGAGAAACTGTCGGGAGTCTAGATGGGAAATGGAGTGTGCGAATCAAAGATCAACTGGATGAGATAAAACCCCTAAGTGAGTGCGCTTTTACATGCGGGGCGAAAGGAAAAGACTCACAATTTTTAAGGGGTAAGGGAAATCAAAAACTTGCCTTTTACTGCCTTATTTTACATATGTTATATTAATTGGGTCCAAAGGAGACATTTATGAAGAAACATTATTTAGCCCTAGCGCTTGCCTCCGTAATGCTTATGTCATGCGGTGGGGGCGCCAAATCCGAGCCGACTTCCGGCCCTTCTAGTGCCCCATCTCACCTTCATGTTCACGATTTCGGCGTCACCGGAAAATGCGAATGCGGTCGCGATATCGGAAGAGAATTGAACGAGCAAGAAGCCTACGAAGGGGATATCACATTCACTCCCGTAAACAAGAAGGTCTATTTAAATTTCTATTCAATTTGTAAAGCCTATCTCTATATTGACGAAGCAAAATATGGCGTCCCGCTTGCAACTCCGGATGAGCAGTTCACCAGCAAGATTTCTTCGATTGAGATCTATAAAGAAGGAAGCAATGTTGACCTTGCTAGCGCAATGGGGTTAAAGAGCCATCTCGACGATGACGGCGATGAGAAATATTACGTTCACGAGACTGAATATGTGAGCGAAAAAATGACCACCCCGGAGACAAGGTATTACTGCATTCTCAATTTGGCTAACCAAATGGAAGAACTTAAACTCTATTGTGGCCTTACCAATAAGCATTCTTATGACTCCTCCTCACTCGTCTGGGAAGATAACGAAGACCATTCGAAACGCCACACTTCCTATAATTGCAGCGAATGCGGCACAAAGGCCGATATCGAAGAGACTTACGTCTACGAAGTCATCCTTCCGGAAATCTTCTTGAATCCGGGAGTCAGCCTTTCCGAAAACTTTGTTAGAATAGCCAAACTTCCGTTTGTTAAAGGCGATTGCGGCATTCGTATTTATGGCGCCCAAGGCCATTCCAATAACGACATCGTCGAAGCCGGCCAAACTTATACGATCCAGTTTTATGTCTACGCTGACGAAGACTATTGCTTTAGCAAGACCTCGACCATCGTCAAAGATCACGACTTGAACGTCATTACCCCAGCTTCGACCGCCGATTATGCCCTCCGCATGGAAATGCAAGTCGAGGCCGTCATTGAATAAATAACGTTGCCGAAAAATGCTCATCGCGAAAGCGGTGGGCTTTTTCTTTTCCGAAGGCTTTTAGCGTTATATCGGTATTTATCGCAATTTTCGTTCGTTTTATTTGTTATCACAAATCAAAAAGAAGATAATAAGCGCCGGAAAGAAAGGAAATTTCCCACAATGCCATTAGTCAACACTAAAGAAATGTTCGAAAAGGCCTACAAAGGCGGATACGCCATCGGTGCCTTCAACGTCAACAACATGGAGGTCGTCCAGGCCATCACCGAAGCTGCCAAAGCTTGCAACTCGGCCGTCATCCTCCAAGTCTCTGCCGGCGCTCGTAAATATGCCAAGCAGGGCTACCTCGTCGCCATGGTCAAAGCTGCCATCGCCGACACCAACCTCCCGATCGTCCTTCACCTCGACCACGGCGATTCCTTCGAGCTTTGCAAAGATTGCATCGACGGCGGATTCACCTCTGTCATGATCGACTACTCCGGACATCCCTACGAAGAAAACATCGAAGTTACCCGCAAAGTCGTCGCTTATGCTCACGACACCACCAACCATCCTTACGTCACCGTTGAGGCCGAACTCGGCACCCTCGGAGGCGTTGAAGATGATGTTAAGGTCAAGGCCGAAGACGCCATGTTCACCAATCCTGAGCAGGTCATCGACTTCGTCACCCGCACCGGCGTTGATAGCTTAGCCATCGCCATCGGCACCAGCCACGGCGCTTACAAGTTCAAGCCAGGAGTTGAGCCGTACTTACGCTTTGACATCCTCGAGGAAGTTTCCAAGAAGCTCCCGGGCTTCCCGATCGTCCTCCACGGCGCTTCCAGTGTTAACCAGGAATACGTCCAGATCATCAATGAAAACGGCGGAAAGATGCCTGACGCCATCGGCGTTCCGGAGAACCTCCTCCGTAAGGCTGCCACCATGGCCGTCTGCAAGATCAACATCGATAGCGACCTCCGTCTTGCCATGACCGCCGGCGTCCGCAAAGTCTTCAATGAGCACCCGGACTACTTCGATCCTCGCCAGTACCTCGGCGAAGGACGCAAGAACGTCAAGACCCTTGTTGAACACAAGATCCGCGACGTCCTCGGTTCAGTCGATTCCGCTAAATAAACTAGCCAAAAAAAGAAAATTCGTCGGTTGCTGACCGGCGAATTTTTTATATGTGGTTCCTTTCCTTTAAGAACGCTTTGTATTCTTCCTTTTCTCCTTCGTCTAAGAAGCTGCTATCGATTGACTTTAGCCATGTTGGCAAATCAGATAAGAGGGCGTTGATAATTTTGGTGGCCGTTGCTTCGTTTATTCCGATATTGAGGGCGAAGTTAATAAAATCTTTCTTTCTAATTTTCTGGTTTTTTCCATTGACCGTCAGGGCCATTTCTTTTTGAGGGACAATTATTTCGGCGGGAACTAGATCGTAAAAAGGCGCTAAAGAATGTCCTTTTCCCTTATCGATCAAAGAAAAGTTCTTTAGATGCATATCCGTATTCCCGGTTAAATAAGAAAAAACGACCCCCTTAAAAAACAAAACTGTGTCGATGAAAGGGTTAGAGGAATACTTTCTAATAACATCTTTCGTACATTTCTCATAAGAACCGCTGTATTTATATTCGGTTAGTTTTTCTTCAAGCTGGCAGAAATCTTCCATTGGATATTTGATCTTTTTGCCATTTGAAAAATCACGATCAATTCTTTTTGAAATATAGACATACCCACCCTTATTTATTGGAAACAGGCTATGCGGGACGACCGGCAATCCACTCAACTCAGCCAAATTCATAAGAGCGTTTTCGTATTCGGGGAGATGGGGGTATTGCATATCGTTCGTTTTTACGATGAAGGATAACGAATGCAACGCCAAGGTCTTTCTTTTTCTATCTATTTGAGATTCGATTGACATCGATAGCTTTTTTTGAACCCCTGATACGGATACTCCTTTTTCGACATTTTGGTTAATCAGGTTCTCTACTTCCTCGAATATCAAAGCGGTTAATTTATTAGAAGGGACACCGAAAAGCTTTTTCGAGCAAGAATCATGCCAAAAAACCATGTTCGCGCTAGTGATTTCTTTTTGACAGCAAAGACAAATTTTATTCATTTGAAATCTCCTTAACGCTAACGATTCCGATTGGATCGAGGCAGGATTTGAGCAAGATACCCATTCTGTCGTTCCTTGCCATTCCCCATCTCTGAATGGTTAATTCAAGCAAATAACCCTCGGGCAATAATCCATCAAAAAAAGGAAAAAGAACATTGCTTTGGTATGGTTTGTCGATTAACGGCATGGTTAAGCTTATGGGTTTGGCCTTTGGATTTATCAACCAATTCTGGTTATATGTAAAAAGAAAGCCGTCATCGTTTTGTTCGATGATTCCGCATAATTCGCCGTCATAAAAGACTTGTCCTTGTCTATTCATACTTCGTTAATCCCTCTCAATGAGAGCGGTGGTCAAGCGACGATTGAAAACGGCTAGAACCCTTTCGACTTTGTCTAACTCCACTGTTGTCTTCCCGTTTTCTAACTGGTTGATGAATTTGGTGCTGGTGTTCGAATATAACGCCAATGTGGCTTGGGTGAGGTGATTTTCTTTTCTTAAGCGGCGTATTTCTTCTGCAATCGTTTCCATAAAATAACCTTTCGGTAATATTTTTGTCGTTTTAAGGCAAAAGTCAAGAAAAAATAACTGCTCGGTTATATTTTTATTCATTTTAGTCATTTTGGCAGATTAAATAACCTTTCGGTAATATTGTCTAAACCATCATAGGCCAAACGTGAGATAACCGAGGCTTTCAGTGATGAAATACCGATATACCGAGAATAAATACCTTTTCGTATGTTATGCTTATTTTACCAAAACTAAAGGAGGGGCAAATAACATGTCCAATAGATTCGTTTTGAACGAAACCTCTTACCATGGTTATGGCGCGATCGATAACATCGTTGCCGAAGCCAAAGGACGCGGTTTCAAGAAAGCTTTCGTCTGCACCGACCCAGGACTCGTCAAATTCGGAGTCCACAAGAAGGTTACCGATCTCTTAGAAAAGGCTGGTATGCCTTATGAGGTTTACGATAACGTCAAACCAAACCCAACCATTGAAAACATCCAGACCGGAGTCAAAGCCTTGGCCGCCTCTAAAGCTGACTTCATCATCGCTATCGGCGGCGGATCTGCAATGGATACCGCTAAAGGTGTTGGCATCATCACTACCAATCCGGAATTCGCCGATGTCAGGTCCCTTGAAGGCGTCTCCCCGACCAAGAAACCGTGCACACCGATCTTCGCTGTTCCGACAACCGCCGGAACCGCAGCCGAAGTCACTATCAACTACGTCGTCACCGACGTTGAGAAGAGAAGGAAATTCGTCTGCGTCGACGTCCATGATATCCCGGTCGTCGCTTTCGTCGATCCCGATATGATGTCCTCTATGCCGAAAGGCCTTACTGCCTCAACCGGCATGGACGCCTTAACTCACGCCATCGAAGGCTACATCACCAAAGGCGCTTGGGCTTTAAGCGATATGTTCCACATCGAAGCCATCCGCACCATCGCCAAGTATCTTCGCGGCGCCGTTGAAGGAACCAAAGAAGGACGCGAAGGTATGGCCTTAGGCCAATATGAGGCCGGCATGGGATTCAGCAACGTCGGTTTAGGCATGGTCCACTCCATGGCTCACCCGCTCGGCGCTGTCTACGACACCCCGCACGGAGTCGCCAACGCCATTCTTCTTCCGACCGTCATGGCCTTCAATGCCGATGCCACCGGAGAGAAATACCGCGAAATTGCCCGCGCCATGGGCGTTAAGAACGTTGATGCCATGACAATCGAAGAGGCGAGAAAAGCCGCTTGCGATGCCGTCTATAAGCTCGGCGAAGATGTCGGTATCAAGATGAGCCTCAAAGATATCGTCAAAGAAGAAGACCTCGACTTCTTGGCTGAAAGCACTATGGCGGATGCTTGTTTCCCAGGCAATCCAAAACCAGCCACCAAAGAAGAGATCATCGCCATCTATCGCTCTTTGATGTAAGTGGTTCTTTAATAAACGGAAAACAGCCCATAACTCTTTGGCACAAAAGACATAGAGTCCGTGCGGTTGCTTTCCGTTTTTTTGTTTGGTCTTGATTATCCTAATTAGTAGCGCGCGTGCGCGATAACGAGTCGTGTAAATACTTGTTGTCAAATCGTTAACATTCTTTCATTTCTTGACATAAAACCCCTTCCATGTTCATTTTAGGTTTTGGTTTACTTAATTTTCATTTTCGTAAAATGTGTTCAAAAACAAAGTTGGAAAGAGCCAGATTGATTCTTGAAAAATTCTTGAATAATAGGAAATACTGGAAATTATTCTTTAATTTACTTTTACGCTACACGATTTTTTCGAATGTGATAGATATAACATAATGCTTTACAACTTTTGCATGTTTCGTATGAAAAACACACGATTGTTTGAATTTTCATTTTTTGTCTTTGCAAATATCCAGAAATACATCTAATGTGGTGGCAGAAAAAGGGGAGTGAGTTAATTGGAAAATCCGTTCAAAACAAAAATCAAAGACGTAACTGAACTCGGAAAGTCTAAAATGGCATTTTGCTTGGCTTTGGGTTCGGCTTTTTTAAAGGGAGAAGAAATCGATCAGCTATCGGTTAGTCATCTTTGCCGCATCGCGAAGGTTTCTCGAACTACTTTCTATACTAATTATTTTTCCGTTTCGGAAGTCGAAAGCGATTTGGAAGATATAGCCATTACAAGTCTTTCAAACAGGTTTGATAAGTTTGCGTGTTCTGGTTTTGCCCCAAACGAGTTTGAACGAATGATCAGGATGTATGCCTCGTCTGGCGAAAACAAGATAAGTAAGATACTCAAGAAATTCATAATCGACAAAGTTCCGTCTTTTTATGACAAATGGACAATGGCTCTCGAATGGAGATTTAAGGACATGTTCTCTCATAGGTCCGATAAAGAAATAGTCCTCGGAGTTTTTGTAAACGCGGTTCAATATGGCATTCGCGAATATTTAGTTTCGCCCGATAAATACAGCCCTGATTTCTTATCTAAATCCGTTTCGTCTCTTTATAACATCTTCGCTGAGTTGAAACTAAAAGGCGACCCACATGCGCCGGAAGCTAAATAACCTATTTGCTTTCCCCGATTAACTTATTGAAGTTTTTGTACGGAAAGACAAACTTTCGTTCAACCGTTTGCAAAAAACAGTAAAAGATATAATATTTACGATATCGAGTCATTTTGACAACCTTGTGAGGTAAAAATATGGTAACGGAATTTAAATTAACCAACTCTTCCGATTATAAGAAGGCTAAGAGAATATTCTGCAAAGCTCTTGCGACCGGCATTTTGAATGGTGAAGACGTCTCTCGAATGTCGATAACTCGCCTTTGCGACTTGGCAGGCCTATCTAGGACCACTTTTTATGCTAACTATTCCAATATCGCCGACGTTCAAAATGATCTTGAAGATTATGCTCTTGGCAGTTTTTCCGGCCAATTCAACAGCTTCATGAACACCGGTTTTGTCCCTGATTCATTCGAAAGAAGCATGAAAGCTTATATCGAGAAAACCGATAATGAAATGAGCGCTGTTCTGCAAAAGTTGGTTATCTTAAGATCGAAAACTTTCTATGACAAGTGGACCGCGATGTTAAAGGTTAAATTCCAAAAGCTATTCGTCAATAGACCCGATAGAGATATTGTTCTTGGCGTATTCGTAAACGTTGTTCAATATGGCATTAGGGAATATTTGGAAGAACCGGATAAATACAAAGCCGAGCTTTTGTCCAAATCGATCTGCGACCTGTATAAAGCCTTCATGGAACTCGGATCAAAGAAGCCTGAATAATAGAGAGCTCACATAGGGATTTATAAAAGGCTAATCACACAACTGTGACTAGCCTTTTTTATAAGCAGAATGTC
>JAKSUL010000037.1 GCA_024409055.1 Bacilli bacterium | reverse complement strand
TGCTGGTCGACCCGCTTCCATAGCGAGAGAAAGAGGCCTTCCCCTTTTTGCCGCCACTATACTGCATGAAGTTGCGCTGAGTTCCGAAAGATTCGGATGTTTCGGAGGCTTTATCGGGGTAGGTGCTGATGTTTGTCTGCTTTGTACGGAAATTGCTGCTGGTACTCTGGCCCCAAATAGTGTCGAGTCGATTGTAAAGCGACTTCATATCGATGGATCCGCCCCAGCCGCCGGCTTCGCCTTCACCTTCGGTGGAAGTGACGGTGTAAACTGGATCGGCGTTGCTGATCTCGACTTTTGTATCTCTATTGGTGGAGCGATATTTATCTGTGCAATAACCAAGAGAAGTGTAATTGGAAAGATTGGTCGTTAAAGAGCTGTTGTATGCGCTGGCGCCACCATTAGGAACGGTTACAGTGCAACCGGCCATGGTGACGGCGGAAATTGGGGCGTTAACGAAACCGGCGGTAATGCCGATTAAAGTGGTCGGCAAGGTGTCGATGACGGTGTTTCCTTGGAGATTGAAGTTCTTAAGTTCGTTGATCGAAAGGTCGTAGGCACTATCGACGATAACGTCTCCCGGATCACCGATGACGCCGAAAAAGCCGATGACATTGACATCGGAGACACTCTTAACGACATCCGGGACTCTCGTCATGGACGAGTAATCGTTGGTGGTCCTTAGATTTGCGATCGTATGTCCATCACCGTCGAAGTTTCCGATGAACGGATTGGCGGTGGTGCCGATAGGGGGGAGAACGTAATTGCTCATGTCGAGATCTTTGACGACCTTGAAATAAGTCTGGTTGTATTGACCGTCGACAATTTTGTTGTATTCGCCAAGGTATTGAAGCCAAGCGAGGTTTCTTAAGTGGATTGGGGAGTCGATGATATATGGATCGTCGGAGGTTCCGGTTCCGGAACGATAATAAGCACCAGTGGTGTTTCCGCCGATGTGCTCGTTATCGATGACGTTTGTTTTTGAGAACCAAGTGTACGTGAATGCGCTCGCGCTCGCACCAAAAGCAATAACCGCAGCTCCTAAGAGTGCGGTGACGAACATTGATGATTTTGACTTAAAAAGCTTCTTCATCATGCGTTCTCCATTGCAATCTTAAAATCACAGGCGAATTTTAGCCCGTTTTCGGTGACTTCAAACGATTCGAAGACCGGGTTTCCGATGTTGGCGGAATAAATAGATTCGATGACGTCGACGTTGTAATCAAGAACGTAATAAACGCTGAAATGATCATCGTGATTCGGAATAACGCCGTTTAGATCGAGGTTTTGTTGATACGAAGGGGTGGTTCCGTCGTCTGACAAAGTAATGAAAGAGTCGCCTTGGACTTTTGTTATATTGAGGAATTCGCCTTCATGACGGACGTTTTCGGCCGGAATATAAGCGATGGTGACTATGGAACTTAACGGGTTTCCATTCTCGGCCCAGTCGATGCTCGACCAGGCATTCCCTTTTTCAAGGATGTTATTTTTCGCATATGCCTTGGCGACGACGTCTCCTAATCCGCTGTTAAGTTCAACTTCAATCAAAAGTTGGTGACGCGGATCTTCGGTCGCACGGCTATATGTCGGGATGATGAGTTCGCTGGTTGGGCCGGCGTTGAAAGAGAAGTTTGTGACGCCATCTACGGTGGTTGTTTGATAAATGTGGTGGTATGTGACGCTTCTAATAAATTCGCTAGACTCAGCTACGATGTTTTGAACCTCGACCGAAGCCGTTCTGTTGACCGCAAACCAGGCATAGGAAGAAACGCCCAACGTGGCGACAGTGAAAAGACCTAACGCGCCAGCGGCGAGGACTTCGATCTTTCTTTTCTTTCTTCCGTAGATTGCCATGTTAATAAAAAAGCCAGTTTCACAGGTTTGTGCAACTGGCTATCTAGTTAACTAGACCCTATAGCTTTGCGTCGCCGGATTTCTCCGGTTTTGCTTTGGAACGTTTATATAATAAACATGCTTTAGCAAAGTGGCAATAGCGTATTTGTCATTTTCGAATTAACGATAGTTAAGGTATGAGACGAAAGCTTGCTCTGTTAAGTCATCGCCTTCAGTCATATCGACGTAGAACGGAAGGCTCAAATCGCGGCAGAATTGGATCTGATCTTCGTTGACAACGCCGTTAACAACAGCGGAAACGCCATGGTTCGGGAAGGCGCCGACTGAACGGATGAAGAGGTTATTTCCGGACTCGGAAGCCATCGCATCTTCGATCAAAGTGCTCGTCGTCCTGATATAGGAGAAACCTAATTCAGCAAGCGTTTCGGTCTTATCGATATTGGCGTCATAGGAGGTAACCATCAACTTGATACCGAGGGCTTTTAACTTGTCCAAATGTCCTTTAGCTTCGATTTCGTGGCCGTGTATTTCACGGGCGTTCGTGGCTAAGATAAAGTTCTCTGGACGGATGCGGGTTTCTTTGACAAAAGCGTCGATGACATCGATGGTTTTATCTTGCGAAACCGTTCTATAAGAGGCCTGCCAAATGAGGCGTTGGCACTCCGCCAAACGCAGCGCGTTTTCGCTATACGTTTTGTAGAAAGCCTTAACCTTGGATAAGCCGGCAAACTCGAGTTCCGTGACGAGGTTTTTCTCAGAAGCAACCGGAAGGAATTCCTTTTTGGAAATCTTCTCTTTTGCATAGCCTTGAAGGGTGAGGGAGCAATACGCAGCCTCAACTTTGTCGGTCGCAGTTCTAACGACAGGAAGAACCGTAATCTTGACCTGATCGCGTTTGAGAGACTCTTGAATGACTTGCTGTATGTAAGAGGACCTCTTGGCTTTTCTTGCGCTGGTTTTTCCGATTTCGGTAAGGAAGCCTTTTCCGAATTCAAGTGATCTTTCAAGCTCGGTGTTAATGAGGGAATCGAGTTCGAATTCAGTGGAGGCTTCGCTTGGATAAGCGATCAAAGAATAAGAAGCCTCAGGGGTGACCATGCCTTGATCAAGCGGAATTTCAGTCTCCAAAGAGTTGGCGATTTCTTCCGCGAATAAAACAGACAAAGGACGTGTATTTCCTTTTAAAAGGAAAGAGAGGGTAGTTTTATCGTGCCTATAGCAGAAATCTGTGTATCCCAAGTCCTCGATTCGACCGACGATGCTACGCATCAAAGAGTCGATGTTATCGGGGGAAATCTGCTTGGCGTTCTCGACTCTAACCGACAAAACGAAGCCGGTTCCACGCGATCTGATTTCTCTAGAAACGTCTTGGTTAAAGGCTTTGGCGTTGTGGATGAAGAGGTTTTTGTCGTGATGGAATCCGCCCGCGCTTCCCAATATGCCTTCTTTTTCGATAAGAATGGTGCTGTAGGGGCTTCCGCCGCGGGGGCTAGGAAGAAGGCTCAAGCTCATCTCGGTGGCGTTTAAAGCGGGTATTAAAGCTTTGATGGTTCCGCCTCTAAGCGGGCAGTCCTTGCAAGGCTCGTCGTTGCCCATGATCGCTTTATAGCAATATTGGCCTTTGGAGATGTTTTCGAGTTTCCTTTCGAGGGATGGGTCATAACGGACGATTTTGTAGTCGCTATCGATTGTATAGATGTATTTGCCGCTCTTCTTGAGGATGGATCCTAAGATATGGCGGAAAGATTCAGCTGAATGGCTTTCAATGAGTTCAATAACGACAGGTGAAATCAAAGCGGCGAAGGAATCGGCCTTTTCTCTAGCGAAGAGGTTAACGGAAACGTTTTTGCTCGAAGCAAAATAAGCAAGACCGTAGCGTTTATCCTGATATTCGATAGGGATTAAAAGCATGCTGCTAGCGCCGATCGATTGGCACATCTGAGCGGCTTCTTTAGGAAGAAGGTGACTGTTATACACGAAAGATAGGCCTTCATTGGCTAAGAAGGAGAACAAAGGCTCGATCGTTTCTTTCTCAATAATCCCGTCTTTTGAGACATCGCGGAGACCAAGTCCTTCGGAAACTACCGATTTCTCGACCATGACGCGATATTTTTCGGCAGTTGAGTCATAAGCAAGAATTCCGCCTAAATCGAAACTCAAGATCTTTGAATAGTAATCGATTACTTCTTCGAGGACGATCCTGGTCTCGACCGCGTTTTTGCATTTATAGAAACGGTTCCTATACATCTGATTGGCGGAAAGCAAAACAACGCGTTTCTGGTCGGTGTCGTGAATCGCGCTCGGCAAATAGATTTGGCCGTTTCCGGCGTTAATGGTGACGGCGCCTTCGTTATCTAAGGCCCTCATCGCCGAACCCATGAGCCTTTCGGCTTCGACATACGGGTAAATAGATGCGCCTATTTTAAGATAGAAGACGTTTGAGATATCGCTTTCTTTATCGACTTCCATATAGGCGAATTTGGAAACGAAGAGCTCCAAAGCCTTATTTAAGCCATACATTGAACCGATAGCGGGAATGTAGAAGAAATAGAGGTCGCTTTCGGCTCGATAGATATAGGAGTGGGGGAATCTCTTCAAGATTTCCTCGAAAACGGCCTTAGAAGCACCTTCCGGAACTTTGGAAGAGCCTAAGATTTTCACAGAAACCATCGCGCTTCTATAAGACTGAGCTTCTTTGGTTGCCTCTTTCGCGCTGTGCAAGAAGTCGTATTCATCAAGAAGGAGGTCGGTTTTACCAGATATTGAATAGCTTTCGCCTTCTTTATAGCCGTTTTCTTTTCTCTTCAAAACGAGATTGTTGATGCGGTTTTGGAGTTCGGACAAAGCTTCGTTCTCGTATTCTTTTCCTAGCAACTTAACTTTGCCGGAATCGAGGTTATCCAACTGATTAACGATGTCCTTTGTGATGGAACCAGTCTCTTTTTTGATCTTTTGATAGGCGACGAAAATAAAGATCATGCCGACTACGGAAAGGGCGGTCAGTGATGTCGCTATTATGGATAGAAGGTAAAAATTGGCAGTGTCATCTTTGTAAACGAAGTTCGCAAGAGACCCTAAAACTAAGGCGATGGCCAAAATGATAATGTCAACCACAAGGCTTGCTTTGACGCCGCGACTAGAGGAGATGCGAATCTTTTTCTTTTTGCTTGTCATTAGTCCATATCCTCCTGCATTGTGGTGAATTGGTTCTGCTTATCGATAAGTAACTGGGCCAAAATAGAACCGATGTCGCTCATGCTTTCTAGAGTCGCTCTCTTATAAGAGAGAAGCGTGTCCGGTTTGCCGGCTTCGACACCGACGACCCTTAATGTCAAAAGGCTGATTTTGCGGCTAGAAGCGGCAAAAGCCACGCCGTAAGAAGAAGAGTCATAGGCAACCATCAAGTTTTTGGCTGAGGCGTAGTGCTCTTTGACGATTTTTTCGTATACGTCTTTGGTCACGTCGACATCATCGCCCGAGAGGATATAGCCACGTGCGATGTATTTGGAAGTGACGTCATAGGCCGCGTCTCTAGCGTTGTTCGAGACTTCCTTAACAAAAGTTAAATAAGGGGCTCCGCCGGGAAAGGCACCGTATTCGTCTCCGGTCAAAAGGGAGAAATCGACGTTTTTTAAATAATAACGTTCGCCCAAAACAATATCGCCTTGGTGAAGGTTCGGAGCGATGGAAATAACGGTTCCGACGTTAACGACCAAATAAGGATCGTATTTGTCGATCAAAGAAGAAGTGGCGATTGCGGCTGGCAAAACGCCGACGCCGGTTGCAGCGATGACCATGTCTTCGTTCCCGAAAGCGCCGACATAGGCTCTAATGCCTCCTGGCAAGGAGTCAGTTTTCTCTCCGCCCGTAAAACGGGAGCGGAAATAGAGGATATCGTCCTCGGTTTGTCCAACGATCAAAATCATTGTGCGTCAGCCTCCTTTCCTTCGAATCTGTTGTCTTCAAGGAAGGCCTCAAAACGAGTCCTTTCAAGAGGACGGGAATAGTAATAACCCTGAATGGAGTCAAGGTGATTGGATTTAAGGATCTCAACCTGTCTTTCGGTTTCAACACCTTCAGCGATGACGTGGATGTTCATGCTGTGGATAAGAGAAATAATGGATGCGACGAATACGCTCGATTTCTTCGAGTTTTCGATGTCGTCGATGAATCCTTTATCGAGTTTAACTACGTTAAAGGAAATGTTCTTAATGGAAGAAAGGGAGGAGTAGCCAACACCGAAGTCGTCCATAGAAGTGGAGAATCCAAGGGATTGGATCTTCATAATGACGTGACGGATCTGATCGGTGAACTGAGCGGCGATACTTTCGGTCAACTCAATTTCGATGCAACTTGGATCGACGTTATGCTTTTTGACGGTTTCCGCCAAATAATTGATGATGTTGGGGTCGAAAACTGTACGTCTAGAAAGGTTGACGGAAACGACGAGTTTCCTTCTCTTTTCTTTGTTCCATTTTTCGATGTCGGCGCAGACGGTTTCGAAGACGTAGTGGTCAACGTCGACGATTTTTCCAGAGGATTCAGCCGCCGGAATGAAGACTGACGGAGGGAGGTAACCGCGCTGAGGGTGACGCCACCTAATAAGAGCTTCGGCGCCATAGAATCTATTGGCTTTAACGTCCCATTTGGCCTGATAGAAAATAAGGAACTCTTTCTTCTCCAAGGCACGGTCGATTTCGCCGTCGAGAGCCTGATAACGTTCCCTGGCGGTGATCATCTTTTCGTTGAATAGCTTGATGTCGCCGGAAAGCCTTTGAGATGGCTTATAGTTCATCGCGTAAGAAGCTTGCTTCATAATCTGATAAACGTTCTTATCGGACGTCGCTTCAAGATAGCCAGCCAATGCATAAAGCGGTGGAAGGGACGGCTGAAGCGAAACCTGCTCGTTAATAGAGGCCAAAACATGCTGGAGCTCTTCGGAGAATTCCTCTTGGCTGGATGTTTTTCCGGCGATGTAATAAATGTTTTGTCCGCTCAAAGAGTAGATGAAATTTGGTTTGCCGCCGAAGTTGTTCTTGATGGCGTTATAGGCGATTTCGTTAAAAGCGTAGACATAAGTCGGGCCGTAGTTAGCGATCGGCTGTCCACGGAAAGCAAACAAAGACAAAGCCGCAACATAAACGTTGTGGTTGTTTTCTTTCATCTTCAAGGACTTTTTAAGGGCCTTTTCAAAATCTTCTTGAGAAGCGATGTCGGCATCGGCGGAAAGGAATTCCTTCATCAAGGAAAGGTTCCTTAATAAGCTGGCCCTATGGTAGAAAAGGGTGGCAATGACGACGGTGTTGGCCGCGAATAAGGCGACCGCAACGGCGACGAATAATCCTAAAACCGGAGTGGAGAGAACCTTACCCCACATACCGGTGGCGATTGCCACGATGAATAGGGCGATGGACGAGGCGATAATGCCCGCCAAAAGGAAAAGAAGGATAATCGTGATGTTCAAGCTTTGAAGTCTTCTTTTATTCATTCTTTTCTCCTTTCTTAGCCGCTTCGGCCATTTCTTTCTTTATTCGAGCCTTTTCCTCGGCTTTGAATTTTTCCATTTCTTTTTGGATTTTGGCTTTTTCTTCGGCCTTTGCTCTTTCCATCTCCTCTTTTACTTCGCGTTTTATGTACCACTTTTCTTCGAAGAGGAGGGCTTTTGCTTCATCATTAGGATCGATTCCGGCGGCGATCATATCGGCCATTAAAGCATCTCTTTCGGCTTTGGTCTCGGCTCTATACTTCTTAACGCTTTGGCCGATGTAAATGCCGACGAATATGACGATAGGCGTGATGACGGCGACCGGCATGAACCAAGCGACTTTTCCGGCGCTTCCGGCCGCTTGAGGCGAAACGATGGTCAAGAATTTTCCAAACGCATCGTTATGACCGATGATTTTTCCGATGTAATACTTCTCTGGGATGGTTTCCCAAGGGGTTTCAGGGCATCCAGAGACCGGGCAGCTCCAGGCGTGGAGGTTATCGCCACGAGTTTTGAAGACGCGTTTACCGGCCGGATCGGTTTCTATTTCCAACACCCTATGCGTATCGGGCGCGCCCAGGTGCGGGTAATAAAAAGTGATGACATCGCCAACGACGATGTCTTCAACTGGTACCTTCTTGCAAAACGCCCCGGTTCCGGTCGGTAGAGAATCAGGATTCTCTCCTTCCATAGAGTCGGTGGCTACATAGAGAAACGACATCCCAAAAACGGAGGGGACGCCGTAGTTTTTCGAAGCGGTAACCGTCATAGAAACCTGACAAAAGATGAGGAAGGCTATGATTACGCCTAAAACCCCGTCTATTGTCCTAGAGACCCACTTTTTCATTTCTTAGATCCCTTCTTTTTGTCGGAAAGCTTGAACTTATGGAAGACGCCTTTACGGTCGTAGAACGTCGCAAAAGTCCCTTCTTCGGTTTCGACGATGACCTTTTTGATAGGTTCTTTCTTCGGCTTATCATCTTTCTTTTTCGATGGAGCAGGGGTCTTTGCCTGCTTCTTCTTTGGAGCGCCTTTTTTGGCGTTATCTTTGTCAGAAAGCTTGAACTTATGGAAGATTCCTTTGCGGTCATAGAAGGTGACAAAACGTCCTTCTTCGGTCTCGATGATGACTTTTTCAATCGGAGCGGCTTTTTCTTTCTTGCCCTTTTTCTTGCCGGGTGTGAGTTTTTCACCTTTATCGGCCAATTTGAACTTATGGAAGACGCCTTGCCTATCATAGAAGGTGACGTATCTGCCGTCCTCTTCTTCGACGATGACTTTCTCCATCGGTGCCGGAGCAGGGGCGACAACGGGTGCTTCTTCTTGCTTAGGCTCTTCGACAGGAGTTTCTTCAAGCGGTGCATCAGGAACCATTTCAACGTCCTTGCTGCTTAACTTAAACTTATGGAATTTACCTTTGCGGTCATAGAACGTGACGTATCTATTGCCATCGTCATCTTCGACGATTTGTTTGACATTCTGCGTTTCGTCAAACGGCGAATAAACTTCTTCTTCGTCGCTTGGCAAAGCATCGATCGCGACATCCTCTTGCGGAATACCGGTGTCTTCTCCACGCTTGGCGAGAGCTTCCTGACGGATCTTTTCGCGCAATTCCTCGAGTTTTCTTTGCTCTTCAAGCCTATCGGCTTGATCTTTTCTGGCTCTCTCAGCGTTTTCTTTGGCGATTCTAGCCTCTTCTTGCTGGAGGCGGCGTAATTCCTCAAGGCGAGCTCTTTCCTCTTCCTCTTCGGCCTTTCTTTGCCTTTCGAGGGCTTCCTCGGCGATGTCTTTGGCCTTTTGCTTTTCGATTTCCTCTTCAAGCATGGCTTTGCGGTAGGCATCTTCGGTTTTCTTTTCGAGATCTTTTTCCATGAGATCCCTCATCTTGTCGTCAACGCCAGGAACGCCAAGGATTTCGTCTCCTCTAGCCTCTGGGAATTGGTCATACAAGAATTTGCCGTTATAGAAAGCCTCGTCTTCCAAAGTGAAAAGAACCTTTGGTTTGATGATTTTTTCTTTTGTTTTCAAATTAAGGAGTTCGTTCTCCTCGATTTGATGCGTATGGATGGTAAGAATTTGAGCGGCGATTAAAGAATAGATCTCATCGAAATATTTATCGTCGAATTCGTGCTCGGTCTCTTTGACGCCATATTCGACACCTAAGTCGAGATAGGAATCAATGAACTGCCACAAAACATAAGCTCCATGATAGTCAGGGTTTTTGACGAGCATGTTGGTCATGTGGATAGGGTTGGAGACGTCTTTAGCGCCTTTCATCTCTTCCATGAACTTGCAACGAATATAGAAGCCGCAGCGATCCCTTAACGATTTAAGACGCTCCAAAATAGAGGCGTTTTTCTCTTTGTCACCTTCGTCGTCGGAAACAGAGGAGACTTTGATATGAGATTCGACTTCATACAAAGCTCCGTCGATATCGTTGGAGGTTTTCATTATCAAAACATCGGAATCGCGGGTTTCGCCGTGATCTTTGATGAATTGGAACCTCTTTTCGATGAAAATAGAGCATTTCTTGATAAGGGTCATGACGAAGCGGTTTTCATAAATCTGATAATCGACTTCGGCGTGGACGGTCAAGATCCTCTCAGGCGTGACATTTCCTTTTTTGTCGACAGAGTGAACGAAATTGGTATGGGAAGCCAAGTGAACGATAGACTGAGCGTTTATCTTTTTGGCTAAGCCAGCTTCGACTACCTCGGCTTCATCTTTGATGAAGGAGCGTGGGTGAGCAATGATTCTATCGATGCAATCAAAACCTTTTTCGAGTTCGTCGACGAAACGTTCATCAAACTTTTTGTTCTCGAGTCTTTGAGTGTGGCGAATAAAATTCTTACCGGTTTGTTTGAGCTGCTCCAAAAGAGCCTGGTAAGTCTTTGAGGTGCTTACTAGGGAATCGACCTTGCCTAAATACGCCTTTTGGGCAGCTTCTAGGCGAAGGCCAGATGATTTTTTCTTTTTGGAGACAACAGACATTTGAAATTACCTTAATTTAATTAAGCGCTCATTTTAATGAGGTTTTTAATCTTTTTCTTAGAAAGGAGGAACTCTCCCTTTCCGAATTGCTTGGTCAAGTAAGCGTCAAGAGCAATAAGCTCATCACGCAAGAAGGCGACGTTTAAGACCTCGAACTTCTTCAAGATCTTGGACTGGAACATGTAGTCGACGGCTTCGAGTTCGGTTCCGCCGCAAGCGATGTAGCAGGGGACAAAGTCTCCAAGCTGCTTCATGATACGGTTACCGAAGGCGAGCTTGAAGTGCTCAATAACGAAGGAGTCGAGTTCCTGGAACTTCTCGAGAGTCTTCTGAGAAAGCGGGAAGTCTTCCTTGGCTTTCTTGAAGAGATCGTCGAGATAATCGATCGGGAGCGGCAAAGCTTCGGTGAACGGGGCTTTGAACGCGATACCTTTATTGTCGAAGAATAGCGACATGGCACGGTCATAGACCTTATCGGTGATGGTGAAGGTGGAGTCGTCGTTGTTGGCGGTGCCGATGAACCAAATATTCTGAGGGATGAGGAGACGGCCGTCTTTGACGTGGCTTGGATCGTCGCTTCTTGGGGCCGCGACGAGGGAGATGTTCCACTCGGCGACGTTCGGCATTTCCATGATGGATAAGAACTCGGCGAAATAGTATTCGATACGAGCCAAGTTCATTTCGTCGAGAACAACGAGGGAAACGTCATCTCTATATGTGGCTTCGTAAATAGCGTGCAAGAACTGAGTTTCAGTGAATTTGTGGGTGAAGTCGTTGTAGTAACCTAAAAGCTCGCTACGGTCTCTCCAAGAAGGTTGGACAGAGCAAATGGCGGCATTGTGTTTGAAGAATCTTCCTAAAGCATACGGCAAGGAGGTTTTACCGGTACCGGAGATACCTTCGAGAATTATGATTTTGCCGGTTCCCATGGCGGAGAAGAAGACGCGGATTGTATCGATGGTGTAATAAAGGCCCATCTGAGAGGCAGCGAAGTTGCGGAATCTTTCGCAAATGCCCTTCAAATCGATGTTAGTGGCATCTTCCGGCAAAGTGGTGACAAGGTGATAGTTTTCGTAGCTTTTGTCGACAAGAGCAAGACGTGGGAAACGAACATCGCTTTCAGCGATCTCTCCCTCGACTTCCTCGGCCGGACCGTTGATGATTTCACCATTAGGCTTAGCAACACCCAAAGAGGAAATCTGAAGACCAAGGATCCTTTCTTTCTCGGAAATAGCTTGATAAAGCTCGAGATTGAGTTTTTCAACTTCGGCGCGAAGGGCTTCTTCCGAAGCAGTGCTCTTCCTGAATCTGACGTATTTTCTAATGAGCCAGAAGATGAGGAAGCAGAATGCGCCGATAGCGGCGATAAGGAGAATCATGAATATGACGTAGAAAACCCAACCGGCGCCGCCAAAGTCTTTGCTATATTGGGCTAAAAGCGAGTTGTAGTAATCAAATTCAGCCGGAACTGGTTTCCAGGGATCGGCGAACCAGTTGCCAATATTTGTCATTACCGCGATAAACATTTCGCGGAGGTATTCGAAGTAAGCTGCCATTGCTTTTCCTCCTTATCAATCTTTGATGGGGGCGGCCAATCCCCTAAAGGCCAAGTTAACGTTGAATTTCGCGCTGGTGATGTATTGGGTGACGTCGAGATCCCAACCTTCGATATAAATCGTGGTTACTAAGCGGTGGGGGACGTGGCCCCTAAGCTTAGCGATAGGCGTTTTAACTCGCGGATCAAACTGGCCTTCGTCTTTAGAAATGCCGAGTTGATCGAGAGTATACGTCTTTTCTTGAGCGAATTTGAATCCGTTTGCAACGCTGGCGGCATAGTCAAATGGCCTGACGCCTTTCTTGTGCGCTGCGTTGAAGGTGCTCGCCCTTCCAACGACCGGGATATCTTCTTCTAGAGGATCACCATAGATGATTTTATCATCTGTATCGTATTCTCCGTAGACAATTTCTTTGTTTGAGTCATTGTCGTAATAACCGTCAATCGGAACTAAGTCCAATAATCCGCCATAAGTGGTGGCACTTCCGGTTAAAGCGTTAGGCTCGTAAATGTAGAAGCCGTCTTCGCTGAAGAAGGAGACTCTTGAAGCGTTTTGAACGTTATCAAGATCTTCGACGGTGACGTCGGTTCTTCCGGACTCTTGTATTCTTTTAGCGATTTCGAGATTGTCTTCGTGCCTAGCTCTAACGGAAGTCTCGTCGTCGGACAAGAATAGATACATGTCCTCTTCGGCGAGTAAGTAGAACTCGAACTGGAGATACCCTGAGTTCGCTTTTCCGGATTCTTTGTGATTTCCAACACCATAGGTTGTCCTTAGCTGCGGGAAATCCGTGTCGTATTTTGTAGTTTCGTTGAGCCAAAGCCTTCCATACATCGATGAGGTATCGGTCATTTCGCTTCCTGGGTGGTAGGAAACGTTGTATTTTGCCAAATCCTCGTCCTTAATGTCTTGGAAGTAATCGATTGTTCCTTTGGAATTCTTCATTCCAATCTGAAGACCCGTGTTTTCGTTGATCTTGAACTCAGTGAAAGAGACGTTTGCGAACTTCGTGAGCGTGAACCACGCGTAAGTGCCAGTCGCGCCCGCCCCTAGCGTGAGCAGGAATGACAAAAGCCCAATCCCGAGCAATGCGAGATTGGACATAGATGAAGTATCTTGTTTTTTGCTTTTGTCTTTGAGTTTCATGGGCTTTAGATGGAATTCATGTTCAAAGTGAACGTAAGTGAAGTTCCTTCCGGCGGTTGCCCCTTACAATCGTAATCGTTTCCTTCGGCCCAGATGACAACCGTATAACGATTGACTGAGAACCCCGCCATCTTACTAGTTCTTTCGAACATTATGTTATTGGTAACGAAATCGTTGCAATAACCATGACTTCCGTCATAGTCGTAAGTAGCGGTGGCTTCGTTTCCGATAAGGCTATAGGTGCTTAAACACTCACGACGATCATCTTCTGATTTGGGAGTGTGCCAACCTCTCGAATTACGCAAAGCGTAAACGTCGAAATTGCTGTATAAGCCCGCCATGGCCTCTGTTTCGTAAAGAGCTACGCGGATGTAGGAGTAGGGCTGAACGGCGTCATTGGTAGGAGCTGAATATCCGTCCAAGTTAAGGGACATCATGAAATTAGCTTCTTCCTCTAACGTGTTATGGAGATAGAAGGTGTAAACCAAAGCAGTTTCAATACCGCTTTCGGAACTTCCGCCTTTGGGTTTGTTGTTGGATCCACCTAATCCTTCTACCGGAAGAGCGTCTACATACGTAAGAACATCCTCTGCGGTGTCTAGATTGGCTGCCTTCAAACCTTCGGCAAGGAGATAACTGGATTCGGGACCGTCGATCTTTTCGGTCATTTTTATCCCTGACATGGCCATCTGCTCGTTCATTCGAATTGTGAACTTACCAGACGTGTCGCCAAGAAAAGAGAGTATGACGAAAATTGCAATACCGGCAGACCCGACACTCAAAACAGCTAACGCGATCTTTTTCTGCCTACGCCTTTTAGCGTATTTAGCAACCGTAGGGAAATTAGACTCATCAGGAGTCGGCTTTACTTCCGGTTTGTTGTCTGCGTCAGATGGCTTTGAGCTGTTCGGGTTTTCTGATGGATTATTCTCGTTAGGAAAAACCACTTAAAACCCTCCAGTTCAAGAGATGACGAATAGAGAAAATTGCTCAGTATCCGTATTCCTTTTTCATCCAAGCTTTCGCTTACCATTAGAATCAAGTCGGATGATCATGGATTTCGGTATCTAAGCCCTGGAACAAAAAACAAGACGTCAGCTCAGTTGCCCACAAAGCCAAATGGTCTTTGTTCCGTGGTAACTGGCTGCCATCTCTCGAAGGCCCTCTAGCTTTGCGCCGCCAGGTTTCCCTGACTTTGCTTTTCTCGGTGGTTATTATCAAGGGAACTTTACATTTAGTCAATAACTCAATATTCGCAAAATAAAAAAGTGACACTTTCGTGCCACTTGTAACGCTTTTTAAGAAGATCTTATTCCTTCTTTTCGTTTTTCGCTTCTTCTTCAAGTTCTTTTAGAACTTCGAGCCTGGCTTCTTCCTTAGCTTTGGCCTTAATTGCCGCCGTTTCCGCATCTGTTAAGTTGGTAGCACGTTTCTGAGCGACAATAACGAGATAGATGATGTCAACAGCCAAGATAGCGAAGACTGGGATCAAGATGCTGCAGAAGAAAGCGGTGGGGTTATTTTGCAAGAAGCCGATAAATGGACCGTTTTCTTTTAAATTGAGCTCCATGGCCTGGCTTTGTCCGAATTTTTCCGGATCATGGAATGTAACAAGCACCAAGATAGAGACAACAAGAGCGAATACGATGATCGCCAATTCAGCAACACCGGCTGTAATTAGCGTTATTTTTTTCTTTTTATCCATAAGATTTTTCCTATATGTGATTGATTATCTTACCTTTTTGCATTTATTAGCAATATTTTTTAGCAATTTTGTTAAAAACTCTTTCGCGGGCGCGTATACCCTAATTTATAAACGCGAATCAGATGAACAAACCGTTACTTTGTTTGCTGTTATGTAACATTTGTTTAAAAATATGTTGTGGTGGATAAAACGACAAATATAATAGCAATGTCTAAATTGTGGTGTTTGCCCAAACACATCCAAAGCACGATCTAGGCATTGCCCAACATAGTCGTTAAAGCGACGCATACGAAAACCATTAGAATCCATCGCAACACAGCCCTATATTTAAGGGCGTATTGAAAGGATTCATTTTTTATGAAAAACAAGTCTAAACTTCTTCTCGCTACTTCTGTCTTGACCGCCGCCACCATCGCCGCCGGCGCCACCGGAACCTTCGCTTGGTTCACCACCAACCGTACCGCTTCCGTCACCATCACCAACATCACCGCCAAGGCCAACAACTCCACCCTTAAGGTCGATCTTATCAACGCTTACAACGACTCCTCTTTTACCAAAGAGACTGTCGGTGATTCTGAAGTTAACGCCACCAGCGCTTCCAACATTGCCGATGTTTCCTCCGAAAAAGGTCTTGTCTTCACTCAGGCCGTCTTTGTTTCCGGAACCGAATCTGCTGACACCACCGGAGCCGGTGATGGAGCTAAACTCTCCAAAATCAAGCAGGTGAACAACACCGAAAAGTGCTATACCCAGTACTATCTCACCATCACCAACGTTAAAGAAGACGGTGCCACAACCGGCAAAGCCCTCGACGTTTACCTTGGCGAAAATACCAAGATCACTGCCGGCGGTGCAAATCAAAAGGATTTGAACCTTGCCGGATGGAGCCGTGTCGCCATCGCCTCCGTCGGAACCGCCAAACCGGCTTCTGTTCCGACCGCCGAAGGAGACGGAGTCACCAATATCGTTACTTTCAAGACTTCCATCAGCGGCGCCGCTGGCGTTGTTACTGCTGGAAAATACCTCAAAAACGAACCTTGCACTGCTGGTGATCTCTACACAAACCACTTGGGAACTGCCACAATTAAAACCGATGCTTTCCCGACCGTCACCGGAACTTCCGAAACTCCGTCCGGCAACAACTACCTCGGCGAAATCGCTCCTGGCGCCACCCAGTACTACCTTGTCTCCGTTTGGATGGAAGGCACTGAGGCTATGAACCAGAACAGCGCTAAAGACGGCATCATGGGCGTCAGCCTTGATATCCGCGCCTTCGACGCTGAATAATTCATATAGAATTAAGCAAATGATTAGGGGTCCTTCGGGATCCCTTTTCTTCTGCCACAAAAGATTCGCATAAAGAAAAAGCGCTCTGCATAAGCAGGCGCTTTCGTCGTTCTTATAAGCTGATAGTTCTAGCGGTGTCTTCGCTGGTGCAGTGGAAGTGCTTTGTGGATTTCTTGGCCTTATACATCGCACGGTCTGCGCATTTAACGAGGTCTAAGGTTTCGTGAATGAACGGATACATCCTTACGGCGCCGGTGGAGAAGAAGACGTTGTATTTGGGGTCCAGGTGCGCGTCAACGTAATGTTTGACTTTCCAGACGAGTAATTTAACTTCTTCGAGTTCTTCACACTGAACGATAACGGCAAATTCGTCGCCGCCGTAGCGGTACGCCTTCCACCTCGGATCGTTAACGGAATTTAAGGCATCGCCGAACACTTTCAAGACTTCGTCGCCGAACAAGTGACCATTCTCGTCGTTCAATTTCTTGAAGTGGTCGATATCCATGAACAAAAAGAAACTCTTGCCATCGTATTTAGCTTCGTGAAGGTCGTATTTAAGGGCCTTTCTGCCGAACAAGCCTGTGGCTTCGTCCATTTCAGCAACGTCCAGCAAGAAGCTTTGCAGGTTATCGAATTCAGGCAAGTGGCTTATGAGCAAAAGGAATTGCTTCTTTTCGCATAAATACGTTCCGGTGATGGAGAACGAATAGATCTTCTTGTTGCGAGTAAACGATGCGCCTTTGGTGATGAAACGGCCTTTATTTTCAGGCAATTTCATCGATTCTAATAAGCCTATAACTTTGTTTTCGTTTAGCTTATGGGGCTCAGGGAGTTCGTTATCGGAAAAATTGATAAAATCAAGAATAGTAGGGGCGATGTTGTCGTCGTTCCAAAGGAAAGACAAAATCGGCAATCCGGCAACCTGATCGATTACAACGTCAGATAAATTCTTGGAATCGTTTAAGAGGAAAAGGCCGATACGCTCGTCAGAACTAGCGAATGCAGTCATCATGGAAATTAAACCGTCATCGCTTTTAGCGATTTCTTTAACAAAATCCATTTCAAAACCTCCTCACAGGTTGTAAAAATTACCCTTTTGCGAACGCAGTGTCAAGTTTTCTTATGAAAACTATCTTTGATAAGTGATAAAAATAACGCTAAAAAGGCGGGAAAACGGAGAGTTCATCGAATTTTAAGCGTTAAAGACGGATTTTGGCTTTA
>JAKSUL010000036.1 GCA_024409055.1 Bacilli bacterium | reverse complement strand
GAGCATAAAGAATTAACGAAAGATTTGGGCGAACATACATATAATTCGGAGGGTATCTGCATAACATGCAACGCCAAAAAACCGCTTAATAAATATTTGGTTACCTTTGATACGGATTTTGGAAGTTATATCGCTCCTACTTTTGTTTATGAGGGGTTTACCCTTACCGCTCCGGAAGAACCCACAAAAGAGAATTTTGCATTTTATGGCTGGTACGATAAATCGGATTATAGCGGTGGTAAATTTGATTTTTCCTCACCGATAACTTCCGATATGACCTTATACGCAAGATGGGGTTATTCGTTCACCTGCGTCAATTGCGATGGCTCCACATTTCAAAAAGATGTTTATCTCGATGGAGAAACCGTTAAACCGGTCGATGATCCTACGAAGGAAAACGAGCAATTCATCGGTTGGTATTTGGATCCAAATCTTGAAGGCGAAAAATTCGTCTTCAATGCTGAAATTCACGAAAATTTGATCGTATACGCTAGCTTTGGATTCCAAGTTAATTTTTATATAAACGATTCGACTTTGTTCACAACGTCTGTCGTTCCTGAAGGCAAAAAGGCAACTTTGCCTGAAGCACCCAGAAAACAATATTTTGACTTCGAAAATTGGTATACGGATATTGAGCTAACCAAGAAGTACGACTTCAGCAAAGTAGTGGATGCTCCGTTAAATTTATACGCGAACTTCACTCCGCATTATTTCGATATCGTTTACCACAACTGCGAATCCGCCACTAATCCAAACCCAAATAGATATCAATATACGGTAGGCCTACCGTCATTGCTCGATGCATCAAAAGAAGGCTATCGCTTCTATGGATGGTATAGCGATGAACAATTAACTCATAGAGTTACCTCGATTGATGTTGAAATGCACGAACAGATTGATTTGTATGCTTATTTCAGCAAAGAGTACAAGGTGACTTACACGAATTGGCCTAAGGATATTGCGAATCCAAATCCAACTTCTTTTACTGCCGAAGAAAGAGAAGATTTAGTCCTTAATCCTTTTGCCGAATACCCGGGATTCACGTTTGTTAACTACACGGATAGCAAGGGCCAAGTTCGCGAAAAAACGGATGTCGATTCCGATATGCAATTGACCGTGAATTACACGTCTACTACTACACACGTAACATTCGACGCCAATGGAGGCGGTGTGATTGGTCTAGATAATTTCATTTATCTAGATTCGTTAATCCCTGGAAGTAAACTTGAAAAATATAGCGTTCCGGCAATTACGGATACCTCAGATAACGGATTTAATCCGAATAAGCATGTGCCGAGTTATCCTGGTCATGTATTCAAAGGATGGTGCGTAGATAAGGCATTAACCACTCCGATCAATAAGAATTCTTTGACAGTTCTAGAATCAGGGTCGACATTGTATGCGAAATGGATAGATGTTCCTGAGGAATACGGAAACATCTTTGACGGTATTGCCTATCATCCAGGATGGGTTGCTAAACCGTTCTCTTATTCGAAAGACGACACGGTTTATATCCCATATAACATTTCCCAAATGGACATAACGTATTTTGCGGCGTGCACGGATGGAAAAGTGAAGATTAAATCCTCCGATTACAGCGATGTTACTTTTGAATCGCACATTATCTTTGATAGCGATCCCAATCTCTCGCAAATCTCAAAATCGGTTACGCTCGATTGCACCGATGCGACAAAAATAAATTTCAGCGTTGAGATCTCTTGTCCTTCTGGCGGCTACGAGGAGTGCAACCCTGCATATTCGTATACATTCGGCGGATTCAAATATAGGAATGAATACATCAAAGTCGGCCCGTCCGAAACCACATCAATGGATATCAATTACTGGGACGAAACTTCTCTTCCTTACATTGAAAAAGAAGGCCATTCATTTGATGGCTGGTACTATGGTGAAAAGTTAGTGGACATCAGCAAACATTTCACGTTTGTTAATAAGGAAATGACTTTGGTTGCCCATTGGACGAAAAACAGCTGAGCAACCTCACTCAAATTATCAAATGTGCAAAAGTTTCATAGTTTGCTTGTTTTTGCGATGCTTTTCGTATGATTTTAGCCTCAATTAGGCAAAATACAGAGAAGTGAAATTTAACAGATTTTTTGTTTTCTCTTTTGAGACTACCTCGTAGAGGTCAATGGTGATAGACTATATCCGCTAAAAATTAAGAAAGAGAGAAAAAATGAAGCAAACGTTTGAAATGGAGTTTGCCGGCAGGACCCTCAAGGTCGAATCCGGTGAAATCGCCAAACAGGCCGACGGTTCGGCCTTGGTTCGCTTCGGTGAGACCGTGGTCTTAGCCACCGCCTGCTGCGCCGATGAACCTAAAGAAGGAGACTTCTTCCCCCTCACCGTCAACTACGAAGAAAAATCTTACGCCGTTGGTAAGATCCCTGGATCCTTCCTCCGCCGTGAAGGCCGCTCTGGCGAGCACGCTACCTTAAGCGCCCGTCTTATCGACCGCCCGATCCGTCCGCTCTTCGCCGATGGATTCCGTAACGAAGTTCAGATCGTCGCCACCGTTATGAGCTGCGATCAGGACAACACCCCAGAAATGACCGGAATGTTCGGTGCCTCCTTGGCCCTCTGCATCTCCGATATCCCGTTCGACGGACCGGTCGCCGGCGTCTACGTCGGCCGCGTTGATGGAAAACTCATCATCGACCCGACCATCGAAGAAAACGCCAAGAGCGACATCCACCTCGCCGTCGCCGGTACCGATAGCGCCATCATGATGGTCGAAGCCGGTGCTTGCGAAGTTCCGGAAGAGGAAATGCTCGACGCCATCATGTTCGGCCACGAAGCCATCAAAGAACTCTGCGCCTTCCAGAAGAAGATCATCGCCGAAATCGGCCGCGCCAAAAAGCACGTTGATCTCTATGCCCCGGATCCAGCCGTCAAAGAAGACATCTATGGCCGCATCCACGACCGCATGGTCAAAGCCATCTCCATCTTCGACAAGCTCGAAAGACAGGACGCCGTCGATGCTCTTAAGAAAGAAATCCTCGACGACTACGATGGACGCGAATACGAGAACGAAAAAGAACACTTCAAGTTCATGCTCATGGTCAACGACATCCTCGAAGGAATGGTCGCTGAAGAAGTTCGCCGCCTCATCATCGAAGATAAGGTTCGTCCAGACGGCCGTAAAGTCGACGAGATCCGTCCGCTTGACTGCCAGGTTGACCTCCTCCCGAGAGCCCATGGTTCTGCCATGTTCACCCGTGGACAGACCCAAGTCATCGGAACAACGACCTTAGGCCCCTTAAGCGATAAGCAAATCATTGATAACCTCACCGGCGAAACCGAGAGAAGGTTCATGCATCACTACAATTTCCCGCCGTATTCCGTCGGTGAAATCGGACGTATGGGTGCTCCTGGACGTCGTGAAATCGGTCACGGAAAACTCGGCGAGCGCGCTCTTAGCTACGTTTTACCGAGTGAAGAAGAATTCCCGTATACCATCCGCTGCGTCGCTGACGTCGTCGAATCCAACGGCTCTTCCTCCCAGGCCTCTATCTGTGCCAACTGCATGTCCTTGATGGCCGCCGGCGTCCCGCTTAAAGGCGTCGTCTCCGGTATTGCTATGGGTCTTATCACCAACGACCCGAGCCGCAGCCCGGACAAAGAAACCAACCATTACACCATCCTCACCGATATCCAGGGTCTTGAAGACCACTTCGGTGATATGGACTTCAAGTGCGCCGGTACCGCTAAAGGTATCACCGCCCTCCAGATGGACATCAAGATCCACGGTGTTACCCGTGAGGTCTTAAGCGAAGCTTTGGCTCAGGCCAACAAAGCCCGTACCGAAATCCGCGAAGCTATCGAAGCTGTCATCCCGGCCCCGAGAGAAGAAGTGAGCAAGTATGCTCCGAAGATGGTCACCTTCCACATCGATCCGGAGAAGATCCGCGATGTTATCGGACAGGGTGGCAAGGTCATCAACGGCATCATCGCCGAGTGCAACCAAGTCAAGATCGACGTCGAAGAAAGCGGCTCGGTCACCATCTACCACACCGACAAAGAGATGATCCTCAAAGCCAAAGCCATCATCGACGATATCGTCCGTGAAGCTAAGGTCGGCGAGATCTTCGAAGGAACCGTTACCCGCGTTGAGGATTACGGCGCATTCGTTAACCTCTTCGGCGACACCGATGGACTCTGCCACGTCTCCCGTCTTGATTGGAAATACATCGAAAACGCCAACGACGTCGTCAAAGTCGGCGATACCCTCAAAGTCGTCGTCATCGGCCTCGAAATGGGCAAAGTCAAAGTCAGCCATCGCGAATTCCTCGATAAGCCGGAAGGCTATGTCGAACGTCCGGAACGTCCCGCTGGGGATCGTAAGGGCGGCAATGGTGGACATGGTCGCGACAACCGTGGTGGACACGGTGGAAATCGCGGCAACCGTCACTAATTTCTAGCCAAACAAAAAAACCTCGCCTTAATTGGCGAGGTTTTCTTTTTCCTTATATGGCTTTGATCAAACGCTTGAGGTTTTCTTCGCTTAGAAGATCTTTTATGTCTTTTTCGTTTTTTAGCTCAACGTCTTTCAAGATACTATGTAGTCGATAGAAGACGTGATCTGCGAATTCGTCCCCGTCTTGATAATCTTCATCGCTAGATCCATCTGCTTCTTCCAAAAGAAGAAGAGTGACGTAGCGGCGGAAATAAACAAGTATCGAGCCTTCGATCCAATAATGGATATAGGGGGCGTCTATTATCCTTTTTCCTTTTATATATAAAGGGAGCGCATCTTCTTCGGTATGATAAATGTCAAAATAGACATAATCGTGTGGTTTTACCTTCTCTTTTTCTAGAGCCTCGAAGGCGTCGCCTTCAATGATGTTGATTTTGTTTTTGAAGGGGATTTTAGGGAGGATATTCTCTTTGAATAAGGCGATGACGTTTTTGTCTTTTTCGACCACATCAACGCGGCTGACTTCCTTTTTCAAGGCGACCATGTATGCGTAATAGCCTAAACCCAAGCCAAGGGTTAAGACGTTGCCGCGTGCTTCGTTTATCCCTTGCTCCATTGTGTGCATTTCGTGGGGGATAAGACTCATCCATGTCGTTCCGTTTTCTTTGATCGCGGGATAATCGAATCTTGAAGGGAAAAACCCGTAAGGGTTTATCTCTCGATAGGCTTCGAGTGGAGAAGACTCGATTTCTTTATATAAGAACTTCTCGTTTGGCTCATAATGGTCCATCTCATAAGAGATATTCCCTTTCCTTCCTTTTAGCGAAGAAAGAAGTTTGAAATAAGGGTTATTTCTATATGATTCCGGCTGAAGCCTCCTCGCTCCTAATTCAACCTTCCTTTTTTCTTTGATCGGAAGGGATAGATAGTAGTTAAAAAACTCGGAAGCATCGTTATTTTCTTCGCTCATGGCGAGGACTGTTTCTAGGTATTCCTCACCCTTCTTGTCTAAGGCAATTCTCATATATTGATATTATTCAAAAGATGAGACAAATGTTCCACTGTTTGTTTATAATATAAACACTATGGAAGACATAATTATTATCGGTGGCGGCGTAATATCCGCCTTCATCTCGAGAGCTCTCTCCAAGTATGAACTCTCGGTTTTGGTGCTAGAAAAGGAGAATGACGTCGGAGATGTCACCTCCATGGCCAATAGCGCCATCGCCCACTCTGGATACGATCCAGTCCCGGGCACGAAAAAGGCTAGGTTCAACGTGGCTGGCAACAAAATGATGCCGAAAGTCTGCGAAGAACTCGACGTTTCGTTCAATCAAGTCGGATCGATGACGATTGCTTTATACGACGAACAGATCCAAATGCTTAAAGACCTCCAAAAAAGAGGCGAAGAAAACGGAGTCGAATGCCGTTTATTAAGCGCTGAAGAAGTGAAGGCCATGGAGCCCAATATCAGCCCGGACGTAAAAGGTGCGCTTTTATGCCCGACCGCTGGAGTCATTAACCCGTTCACTTTGACCGCCCACGCCATGGAAAACGCCATGGACAATGGAGTCAAACTTTCTTTAGGAGAAGAAGTTCTCGATGTAAAGAAAGTGGGGGACCATTACGAAATCAAAACCAACAAAGGCGTTCGTGAAGCTAAGGTCGTCATCAACGCGGCCGGCTTATATAGCGATAAAATCGCTAGCATGATTGAACCCGTCGAATGGAAAGTCAATCCACGTAAAGGCGAATACTTCGTTTTAGATCACTATGCCCCGGGTC
The DNA here is from genome assembly GCA_024409055.1 of Bacilli bacterium. Taxonomy (GTDB): domain Bacteria; phylum Bacillota_I; class Bacilli_A; order RFN20; family CAG-826; genus Alloenteromonas. The sequence continues at coordinate 12,103 of JAKSUL010000036.1, read as the reverse complement.
TTGTCAACCACGTCCTCTTCCCGCTTCCTAGCGAAAAAGGAAAGGGCATCTTGGTTACGATGACAACCTCTGGCAACTATCTTGTCGGTCCTAGCTCTGAATGGCAGGACGACAAAGATGATATGTCCACCGACGCTTTGACTTTATCCAAAGTTAAGGCCGAGGCCCTTATGATGGTTTCAAACATTCCATTTAGGGAGCAGATCAGGACATTCGCCGGATGCCGCGCTACCCCAAACACCCACGATTTCATCATCGAGCCTTCAAAGAAATACAAGGACTTCATCAACGTCGCCGGCATCGAAAGCCCAGGACTAGTTTCTAGCCCAGCAATCGGACAATATGTCGCTGACGAACTCGTGGCTCCTTTATTCAAAGCCAAACTCAAAAAAGATTGGAACCCGAGAATCAAGAAATACGTGAAGCCATTATCTTTGTCGGTTGAGGAAAGAAACGCCCTCATCGCCAAAGATCCACGCTACGGACAGATGGTATGCAACTGCGAAAAGGTTTCTTTAGGAGAAATCATGGACGCTTTATCTAGGTCTTTGCCATGTAACACCATCAAAGCCCTTAAGAAGAGAACTCGCGCTGGCTTTGGTAAATGCCAAGGCGGCTTCTGCCAACCGAAAGTCCTCCTTCTTTTGGCCGATTATTTCAAGGAATCCCCGCTTGATGTTTTATACGACAAAGCGGGAAGCAACGTTTTAGACAAGGAGGCCAAATAATGCTAAACAAAGATTTAGTCATCATCGGCGGTGGGTCTGCCGGTATGGCGGCCGCTTGCTCGGCTTACGATAATGGTCTCCGCGATATTTTGATCCTTGAAAAAGGACCATTCCTTGGAGGCATCTTGAACCAATGCATCCATAACGGATTCGGACTTGAGTACTTCAAAGAAGAACTCACCGGTCCAGAATTCTTGACTAGATTCGTCAAAGAAACCGAAAAAAGAGGAATCGAATATAAACTCAATTCCTTCGTCACCGGCATCTCTCCTGATAAGGTCGTGACCTATACAAACGGAGAAGAAGGGTATGTCGAAGTAAAGGCGAAAGCTATCGTCATGGCCGCTGGATGCTATGAAAGAAACGCTGGCGCCATCGGAATCCCTGGCGATCGTCCTGCTGGTGTCATCACCGCCGGACAGGCTCAGCTTTATCTAAACGAATACGGCTATATGGTCGGAAAGAGGGTCTTTATCCTTGGATCTGGCGACATTGGCTTAATCATGGCTAGGCGCATGAGCTTAGAAGGGGCCAAGGTTTTAGGCGTCGCCGAAATTATGCCTTATAGCAACGGCCTTAATAGAAACATCGTCCAATGTCTCCAAGACTATGATATCCCGCTTTATTTGAGCCACACGGTCTCTAAAGTGGTGGGCAAAGGCAAACTCGAGAGAATCGAGATAAGCAAAGTCGACGAGAAGATGCAGGCCATCCCTGACACCGAAATATCCTTCGACGTCGATACGCTCCTTCTTTCCATCGGTCTTATCCCGAATAACGCCTTGCTTGACAATATGGGCGCCGCCAAGAGTTCGACTCGTGGATCGAGCGTCAATGAGCATATGGAAACTTCAATTGAAGGCGTCTTCTCCTGCGGAAACGTCCTCCATGTCCACGACCTCGTCGACAAAGTCGTTCAAGAAGCCGCGGTTGCCGGTAAGTCGGCGGCCTTATACGTTCAAGGAAAACTCCCGACCCACGAAGAAGTCATCAACTGCGTTAACGGAGAGGGAATCGGCTATGTCGTTCCGTCTAGGATTGACCTTGATAATGCCGAGGATAACATCGAACTTAAATTCCGCGTCCGTAAGCCGACAAAGAACTGCGACATTTATGTCGAATATAACGGCGAAGTCATAAAGAAAGCCTACAAGAACGTTATCATCCCCAGCGAAATGGAGATTATGAAGCTTCCGAAGAATTTGCTCGTAAGCGGAAACGGAACCTTATCGGTCAGCCTAAAAGTCAGGGAGGCGAAATAACATGAACAAAGAACTTATTTGCATCGTTTGCCCAAATGGCTGCAGATTGACTGTAGACGAAAATCTAAACGTCATCGGAAATAAATGCCCCCGTGGCGCGACTTACGCTAAACAAGAACTCACGAATCCGACTCGCGTCCTCACTAGCACCGTCAAAATCGAATCCAAAGAATTGGGCGTTCTCCCCGTTAAGACCGCTAACCCGATTCCAAAGGGAAAGCTTTTCGATGCGATGAAGGTGGTTAACTCCATCAAGGTTAAAGCCCCGGTCGAACTCGGCCAAGTCATCTATAAGGATATCTGCGGAACAGGCGTCGATTTAGTGGCCTGCCGCACCATCAAAGAATGAAGATCTTAGTTTGCAGCGACACCCATGGTCGCATTAAAGCCGCCAAAAGGCTCATGGAAGTCATCGATGTCGAAAAACCCGACAAGATAATGCATCTTGGCGATTATCTTTATAACGGGCCAAGAAACGGCGTTCCCGAAGATTACGATCCGATGGGGGTCGCCACTTTATTTAACGCCCACAAGGAAAAGATGATAGGAGTGGAAGGCAACTGCGATTCCAGGATCGATCACATGGTCCTTGAATTCGACGTTCCCCTTAGAAGAGAAGAAACTCTCCTCGGGCATAAGTTTTATCTAGAACACGGAGATTTCCTCCCGAATCCCAACATCGTTCTTAAAAAAGGCGATGTCCTTGTTTCTGGGCACACTCATCTTCTCCTTTTGGAGAAAGAGGGCGATGGCGTTCATCTAAACCCGGGCTCTATCGGATTTCCAAAAGGCGGCAACCCCGCCAGCTACGCGATTATCGATGAGCAGGGCATAACGATAAAAAACCTCGATGACATGTCGCCTATTGAGTCGCTCGATTTTTAACTCAAAAAAACGGTCTAACCAAACGGTGTCGTCATTGAGAAGAAGAATTTTTTGAGGCAGTGTGATTATGACAAACAAATACAAAATTAACGGTATTTCATTCGTGCAAGACGGAGAAAAGATCCTCGTTGAGATGAATCAAGGAGGGGTTGATGTCATTTACCCCATCAAGCCGATTAAGCCTCAAGGCCCAGTAAAATATGTATTGATGGACCTCGATGGAACGTCAGTGAAAAGCGAAGAATTTTGGATTTATCTCATCGAATGCACGACGAAAGAAATGCTGGGAGATCCCAATTTTAAATTAAGCGAAGAAGACGCTCCTTACGTCAGTGGATTTACGACTTACGATCATCTTAGCTATTGCAAAAAGAAATACGGATTTAAACAAAGCATCAACGAAGCCGATAAAGCCTATCACCGTATTGCTAGACGCGAATTGGGCGAGATCATGGAAGGAAGAGGGAACGTCGAGGCTTTTAAACCCAGACCGGGTCTAAAAGAATTTCTCCTCCACCTTCACCAATCTGGAATAAAAGTGGGGCTTGCTACGAGCGGTCTTGATTACAAAGCTATCCCGGAAGTTGTCTCGACTTTCAAGGTGATTGGGCTAGGTGATCCTTTGGAATATTATGACGCCATCATTACCGGTGGCAGGCAAAAGAACAAAGGCGAATACGGAACGATCGGCGAATTGGCGGTTAAACCTCATCCGTGGATTTATCGAGAATTGGCTTTAGGGCTAGATATCGAGAATCTAGAAGAAGCGGTCGTCTTAGAAGATAGCTCTGCCGGAGTCTTATCTGGACGTTTAGCTTCGATGAACGTCATTGGCTTTAAGGACGGAAACCTATACCAATCTGGTTTGGATGACCAATGCATCGCGATGGTCGATACATTCGAAGAAGTAGAGAAAATCATAGGAATACTTTGAGAAAGGAAGAACATTAGGGCAAGAAAACGCTTTACAAGCGTGGACTGCCCTTTTCTTTTGCCTTATAATCCAATTAACAAAAGTTCGACACATAGTTTGGTGCTAGGAGGTTTGTTATTTATGGCAGAAAAAATAAAGATATTCGCTTTAGGCGGATTGGACGAAGACGGAAAGAACTGCACGGTCATTGACATTAACGGCGATCTTTTCGTCATAAATTGCGGCGTCAAATTCCCTGATCGCACCATGCCTGGCATCGATTATGTCATCCCCAATTTCACGTTCTTAAAAGAAAACAAAACCCATATCAAAGGTTATTTCCTTCTCCATGGCCATGATGACGAAATGGGAGCTTTGGCGTATTTATACGAAGACGCACCGGCCCCGATTTACGCTTCGAAAGTCACCGCGACTATGTTCTCAATCTTTGCTAAGCACGTCGGCATGAATAATGTCAGATTCGATTATCGCCTCGTCACTCCGACCTCCGATTTTAAGGTCGCGGGACGTAACATCCATTTCTTCCACACGGCCCATAACGTCGCCGATTCTTCCGGCATCGCCATCGAAACCGAATACGGAAACATCGTGATCACCAGCGATTTCGTTGTTGAAAACAACGCCACTCCGGGTTATCTCCACGATATGAACGCCATCGCCGCAATCGCGGAAAGGCCGACCCTTGTTCTTTTATCAGAATCCCAGTATGCCAATCGCCCTGGCTATACCGCTCCGAATTATAAGTTGACGCACCATATCGAAGAGATCTTCAAAGGTGCCCAAGGTCGTATTTTCATTAGCCTTTTCTCGATGAATTTATATAACATTGACGAAGTCATCCGCCTTGCCGTTAAAACGAGGAAGAAACTCATTTGCTACGATGAGGCCACCCTTTCTATCGTTAAGGCCATGGAATCCTGCGGTCAGCTTGTCATCCCAAAGGAAAACAGCGCTTCTATCGATGACTTCCTCCGTATCAAAGAAAGCGACCTCGTTGTCTTGATTTCCGGCTTCGGAGATAGGCTTTATAGCAAAATCGCCCTCTTAGCGACCAATAGCCAAGAAGATAGGCGCATTAAGTTAGGACCGACCGACACTTTCATCTTTGCTTCTCCCTCTACCGATAACAATGAAATCGAAGCTACTGACGCCATCGACGAGCTTTACCGTTCTGGCTGCAATGTCGTTCCGATCGGAAAGAAAGTCTTCTGCAATATGCACGCTTCCGAGGAAGACTTGAAGATGATGATCTCCGTCCTCAAACCGAAGTATTACGTTCCGGTCAAAGGATTCTTCAAAGATCTTTTGAGAAATGGGCAAGTCGCTCTTTCAATGGGCATCAACTTAACTCACCAAAACGTGTTCCTCCTCGATAACGGAATGAGCTTGATAATTGACGAAAAAGGAGCACGTGTATTCGACGAGAAGATTCCGCACGGCGATATCATGATCGACGGTATCGGTGTTGGAGACGTCGGCGATAAGGCTCTTGAAGACCGTTCTAAATTAGCCGAAGGCGTGGTGGTCCTTGCCATGACGATCAGCAAAAAGGAAAGACGCGTCATCGCTGGACCTGACGTTCAGATGCGTGGATTCGTCTTCGTCAAGGAAGCCGATATGATCCTCCGCGATGTCTCGAAAGTCTTCTTAAGCACCGTCGAAGAATTCTTAGCCAAGCCGATATATAACTCCGATGAGGTCAAGCAAAACGTCTACGAGAAGTGTTTAAGGGCCATCAGGAGAACGACCGGCAAAGAACCAATGGTTCTTCCTCTTATCATCGAAGTTGAGTAAAAAATTTTCATCCTCTCTTTAAGAGAGGTGTTCGATGGGCTAAAATAAACCCACTATGAAGCCAAAGAAGTCCGTAAAAGTTCCGAAAAACGCCAATAAAGGCGTTTACGCAATTGTTTTGTTCCTCTTGGGCTTCTTTTTATTGCTCGCACCTTGGACCAAATATATGTATGGCCCATCGTATTTGTTCATTCTTTTGACCGGCGTTGTCGGCACCTATTGCATTCCGGTCATCCTTTTTGTCTATGCTGGCAATCTTCTTGCTAAGAAACCGATGAAAAAGGCAACCGGTTGGCGTCTTTTCTTTGGATATGTCTTGCTCCTTGTCGGAGTTGAGATTCTTTTTTCTAGCATCGTTATCAAACAAGGCGTTGTGACTGATCCCGGTTCTTTCAAATCGTTCTTAGACGGTTTATTCGATGGCGCTCAGCCGAAAGCGGCCGGTTCGCTTGCTTATTCGTATGAGCTTGCCGGCGGCTTGCTTGGATATGGAGTTGCCTCCTTGTTCAAAGACGGCCTTTCCTTCCTTGCTTACGTCATCTCCATCGTTGCTGTCCTTGGCGGCTTGACCATCGTCTTCTTCCCGCTTATCAAATTCGCTTTTGGAATCATCTTGTCCAAGAGTGAGAAAGAAGAAGTGGAACCCGAAGACGAATACGCCACTTACGATGAGAAAGAAGAGTTCGACTATCCTGAAGAAGAACCTGCCCAAATCGAAAATACTTCTCTTGAGTTAGGAGCGGTGGAAACGGAACCAATCGGCGAAGATCTTGAATTCCAACAGATGGAAACACCCTTTGAACCAGAAACAGCCCCAGAATACCAAGAAACCCCGGTCAATAACGACTATCCTCACGAAATCCCGGTCACTAGACCAAATGAAACCCCGATGTTCATGAACGGCCTCAGCGAGGCTTTCTTCGATATCGACGGCACTGGATTCGCCTCAGAAAAGGCTCCGGCCCCAACTGAGGTCAAACCACAGCAAAGCTATGACCGCTCATACGAAACGCCTAAAGAGGCTCAGATTCAGGTTGGGTCAACCCCTGTTGAACAAACCCCTAATTATGCCGAACCTCCTTCATTCTTGCGTGAACAACCTCTCCAAGAAGAGAAGCCTCAGGAAATGCCCGATATCAATAACGAGTTTGCACCTTCCTCGTCTCAGGAAGCAGTGTTTGAACAGCCTCTTTTCCAAGAAACCCCGGCTCAAGAAGAATATCGCCCTGAACCATCCGCTGCTCCCGAGGCTTCTTTCGTGGCGCCCGAACCGCAAGCTGAGTCCATGCCAGTTGAAGAAAGTACTCCTGCGCCTCAAGTTACCCCGGCTCCTAGACCTCAGCCTCAGCCTATGCCTGCTCCGGTTCAAGAAGAACCTACCCATATTGCTGAACCGACAATCTTAGCCGGATGGCACTGGGCCGAAGAACGTCCTGCTTATGAACTTCCGTCCATGGATCTTCTTAAGACCTATGACAACTCCGCAACCGCCGAAGCCAATAACGCCGATTGCGAAGCTAAAAAAGAACTTCTTAATCAGACCCTTTTAAATTTCAAGGCCGGCGCTCAAGTCACGTCTTTCACCATCGGCCCGTCCGTAACCCGTTACGACGTCAAAACCGACACCGGCATTTCGGTCGCCACTCTTTCTAAGTACATGGACGATATTTCCCAGGCTTTAAGCGGCGCTAAAGTCCACTTTGAAAAGGTTGTCGCTGGAAAAACCACGGCTGGTCTAGAAATCGCAAACTCCAAGAGCACGATCGTTGGATTTAGGGAAATCTTAGAAAAGATGCCACCTCTAGACGAAAACAACAGCATGCTCATTCCTTTCGGCGAGACGATCTCTGGAGAATATAAATCCGCTGACTTAACGACTTTCCCTCATCTTCTCGTGGCCGGAACTACTGGTTCAGGCAAATCCATCTTCATCCACGGCTTGATTCTTTCTCTTTTGATGAGGAATCGCCCTGAAGACTGCAAATTCGTCATGGTCGACCCGAAGCGCGTCGAAATGACAAAGTATAAAAACCTCCCTCACCTTCTTTGCCCAATCATTCAAGAGCCGGAAGAAACCAAGGTTTGCTTAGAGAAGCTTTGCGACGAAATGGAACTTCGTTATAAGGTATTCGCCGCTGCGGAATGCCGTGATATTCGCGAATTCAACAACGAATACGCCGACAGCCATAAAGTCGCCAGAATGCCGTTTATCGTCGTCGTAGTCGACGAATACGCCGATATTGTTGAGCAGTGCAAAGATGTCGCTGGCGCGGTTTCCCGTCTTGTCGCCAAGGCTAGGGCCGCCGGTATTCATTTGGTCATTGCCACTCAGCGTCCGTCCACAAACGTCATTAACGGCGTTATCAAAGCCAATATCGCTAGCCGTGTCGCCCTTAAGGTTTCGACTACGGTTGACTCCCAGGTCATTCTTGACCGTCCAGGCGCCGAAGACCTCATCGGTTATGGCGATATGCTTGTCATGTGCGACCGCATCCAAGTCGGCGCGACTTTGCGTATGCAGGGCTGTATGGTCACGGGCGGAGAGATCCGCGCAGTAACCGAGTACATCCGTGCTCACGCTGAGACCCGTTTCAATCCGGCCTTCCTTGATTTGAGCGAAAAGGTCGCTTCCGTTCCAGCCGATAACGGCACGAATGGTGGACCAAGCGCCGAAGACGTTAGGAACGCCGCCAATAACGAAAAATACGAAATGATCAAAGACGCTATCATGCATCGCGAATACACCTCAATTTCTCAAATCCAAAGAGAATTTGGCGTTGGATTCCCACGTGCCGGAAAGATCTTTGCCCAACTCCAAAAAGAAGGAATCGTCGACCTTAACCCGATTTCCGCCTCTAAAGGATGTCGCGTTTTGGTTCACGCTGACGACACAGTTTCGGCCGATAACCCTGGCTCCACCGATCAAAACACCGTAATCAGCAGTCCGTTCGGCAATCAATAACACCAAATGAAAGACACTTTTATCCAAGCTCGCCTTGTCCAAAAGGATTTAATACGCGTCTCGATTTTCACGGCAACGCAGTGGAATTCGATCAACGCGTTTTTACGTGTAGATAGGCGTAATGACGTTAAATTGCATCAAACGAGGATGAGCTCCGTTTCCGGGGCTGTTATCCTCGATTATAAACTTGAAGGCCCTTTGTCTTTAGGACATGGCTATAGCGTGGTCGTTGGAGAACTCGGCGTTGTTCCTCTTGATGTAAGCGAAGCGACGACTTTCCCCGGTTTTGATGAAGACTTCTATTACGCAGGAGACGATTTAGGCACCACATATAGCAAAGAAAAAACCACCTTTGTAATTTGGGCTCCTTTAGCCAGCATGGTCATCGTCAAATGCCGCAAGGCTAACGAAAAAACATGGTCTTTATTTGAGGCTAAACGAGAAGATAGAGGCATCTATCGCCTTGAATTAAAAGGCGATCACAAAGGCCTATATTATCGTTACTTAATCACCAATAATGGCGTCACCAACGAAACCACCGACATCTATGCCAAATGTTCAACCGCCAACGGAGAAGAGTCGGTCGTCTGCGACTTCAAAGAGCTAGAAATAGATATGAATAGAGACAAAGTCTCTAATCCTATCGCTTACACCGAATCCATCATTTACGAAACCCATGTCAGGGATTTCACTATTTCTTCGAAAACCAACATCGAGAACAAAGGAAAATTCCTTGGTATCGCCGAAGAGGGAAGAAAGAGCAAGAAGGGCCATCCGGCCGGTCTAGATTATCTTTCGTATTTAGGAATCACCCACCTTCAGCTCCTTCCGATTTTCGACTATAAAACCGTGGATGAAATCGATCCCTCCACAAAATATAACTGGGGATATGATCCAGCCCAATTCTTCGTTCCTGAAGGTTCCTATGCTTCTAATGTCTTGGATCCTTTAAGCCGAATTTCCGATTTAAAGAAAATGGTCTCAAAACTTCATGAAAGAGGCATACGTGTCGTCATGGATGTCGTTTTCAATCACGTCTATGAATTCCAATCTAGCGTCTTCGAGAAAACAGTTCCTAACTTTTATTTTCGCCGCCGCCACGATGGCAAGATGAGCAATTGCTCTGGATGCGGAAATGATTTGGCTACCGAAAGGCCGATGGTCAGAAAGATGATTCTTGATTGCTGCAAGTGGTGGCAGGACGTTTATTCGATAGACGGATTCCGCTTCGATTTGATGGGCTTGATAGACTGCGACACCCTCAATATGATTCGTCACCGCGCAAGAAAGAAGGACCCGTATTTCTTAGTCCACGGCGAAGGCTGGGATATGTGGGGAGATGCCAAGGTACCATCTGGTAAGATGGGCAACTATTTCCTCATGCCTGAATACGCCTTCTTCAACGATAATTTCCGCGAGGACCTAAGGAAGTATTCCTGTGGCGATTTAGGCGTTGTTCATTATCTAAAAGGCTCGTTCTTCGGAAACGCCGTCGACATGGTGGATAAAGCTAGATTCGACAGCGCTAGGCGCTCAACCAACTATATCGAATGCCACGATGACTACGTGTTCTTTGATTATCTATCCTCAAGAAGAGGAGATCTTTCCTTAGAGGACAAACTCGAAGTCGTCAAAATGGCCAATGCCGTGACGCTTCTTTCAATAGGCATCCCGTTCATTCACATGGGCCAAGAATATGGCCAAAGCAAATTCGGGGAACGCAACACCTACAATAAGGGCGACTATTACAACAAAATGTCTTACGAACTTCGCGATGAAAGATGGGACATGGTGGAAGAGGTGGCGTCTTTGATAAAGTGGAGAAGGAGTCATGAATTCTCCAAGATTTATGAATCTTCGGTTATCGATAGCCATTTCTTCATCGAAGATATAAACGGAATCATAAAAGTCACCGATACATTCGTGGACCGTGGCTTAAATAACCCCGTTCTTTACATAAACCCAACAAGCGAAGACGTCTACGTTGAAAAAGACAAGGAACGCTTGGTGCTTGTCGATAACTCCGGCGTTATCAAAGAACGGAAAACCCAAAAGGAAACGCTTGTTAAGAAACACTCGATAATCTTAGTTTCTGACCCCGAGTAATCGGGGTTTTCTTTCGCCTCATAATCTTTAATTTCTCAACCCTAGGTATATACTAGGGCTATGTTTAAATACCTTCGCTTAGTTTTTGTATCCGGATTCAACATCTTATGGTGTTATTTCAAGTGGATGGTCCGTTATTCAAACCATCCTGAAAAATATCCGTTTGAGAAACGTTATAAAGCGGTTCGCGACGTCGTTAAGCAATTCGCCATCCATTGCCGTATGCAGTGGAATATTGAGGGCATTGAGTATTTGAACAAGGCGGAGAAGCCGGTCGTGATTATCGCCAACCACCTTTCGATGATGGATATCGTTTGCCTTATCGCCATCAGCGAGCGTCCGATTACTTTCGTCGCCAAGAAAGAAGTTTACAAATATCCCTTTGTGGGACGTTGCCTCAAGTCGATCGATGGCCTTTTCCTTGATAGATCCGACCTTCGTCAGAACGTCAAGATCATCGGAGAAGCGGTTAGTGACATCACTTCCGGAAAGTGCTCGATTGGCATTTATCCAGAAGGAACCCGCTTGAAAAATCTTGAAGAAAAGACCGGTGAATTCCACCCAGGATCCTTAAAAATTGCTGTCCGCAGCAAAGCTGACATCGTTTGCTTGGCTGAATATGGAACGTTCCGCCCTCTTCCGAAAGAGCTCAACTACAAGTCCTATCCGATCCAATTCAAGTTCTTTGAGCCAATCTCATTTGAAGAATATGGAAAGCTTTCTACGACTGAGCTCTCTACGCTTCTTCACGACAAAGTCGCCGAAGAGGTTGAGAGGATGAAGGTTGTTGACAAAGAATATATGGATAAGAAACTTTATAAAAAGAAACTGACTTATCAGTGGTGGAGGAAATATTTCGATGACCAAAGCAGATAAATTAGTTAGAGTCGTTTCGATTATGGGCGTCATCGTGGTCGCTTTATGCGCGATCACCTGCGTCTTCTCAATGATCGCTTCCGATTTTAATAACTTGATTAGTACGTCTTCTACCTCGTCTTCGGGGACTACCTCTGTTGGAGAGGCTATTGGAGGAGCGATTGCCACAGGGTGCGCGAATGTCATCGTGGCGGGTGTCTTCATCGCCATTTTCGGCCTTGGGTTCGTTGCTTATGCCGTCTGCTTCATTCTCGGCCTTGTCTCCCTCATTAGAGCCCATACCGCCAAAAAACAAGTTAAGTCTCCCGCGATTATGGATTTAGTTATCTCCATCATCGCCGCTGCAGCTTCTGTAGTCTTGATTGGCGTCTCACTTGAACTCGGCACCATGTCGATCGTTCTTGCTGTTGTTAGGGTTGTCTTATGTATCGCCCTTATGGTCCTAAGCATTGTCGCTTTGGCCAAAAGCAAAAAGACGGTTGTTCGGGAATAAAACGGAGAAACAATGTAAAAGAGGCGCGGAAGCGTCTCTTTTTTGTTATACAAAACCAATATT
>JAKSUL010000035.1 GCA_024409055.1 Bacilli bacterium | reverse complement strand
ATGACGACGACTGCTGCTGCCACGAAGAGCACCATCATCACCACGACGAAGAGGAATGCTGCTGCCACGAGCATCATAACGACTGCTGCGACGATGACGACGACTGCTGCTGCCACGAAGAGCACCATCATCACCACGACGAAGAGGAGTGCGATGATCCGGAATGCGAATGCCATCACCATCATCACCATCATCACGGCCACGATGCCGATGAGGTGTTCGTTTCCTGGGGCATCGAGACTCCGAGGTCCTTCACTCGTGAAGAACTCGATTCATTCCTCAAAATCCTGTCCGATGAGAACTCCGGCCTAGGGATCATCCTCCGCTCAAAAGGAATATTGAAAGCCAGTGACAATGAGAAGTGGTATTACTTCGATTTTGTTGCCGGAGATTATGAAATCCGTCTTGGAGAACCTGATTACACGGGGCGTATAGTCGTTATCGGAAGCAAGCTTGATGAAGGCAAGATTGCCGATCTCTTCAATAAGAAAGCCGCCAAATAATGAAAAAAATACCGCTTTTCTTCGTTGACGGAATGATTGATTCCGGAAAGACGAGTTATATCAACAACACGATTATCACTGATTCGAAGGCGTCCAAGTACAAGACTCTTTTGGTTGTCTGTGAACAAGGCGAAATCGAATACGATGAAGATGAACTAAAAAAATACAACACCGCCGTTAGATACATCGACACGTTCGAAGATTTTAATAACGGATCCTTTGAAAAAGCTGTCGAGGAAACCGGGCCGAGCCGCATCATTGTCGAAATGAACGGCATGTGGGACATCAAAGAAATTTCCTTCCCTAAAACGGTCAACGTCATCCAAAGCATTTTGTTCGTGGACGGATCGACATTTGGTCCGTATTTCTCCAACATGCGTCAAATGTTCACTGATCTCATTCTCCGTTCCCAAGTCGTTTGCTTTACTCATGTAAAAGGGACCGAGGAACTAGCGAAATATCAGAACGTTTTGAAGCTCATAAATAAAGACGCCTCATATTTCATCGTTGATGAAAACATGGAAATCATGGATGCCTTCGAGGAAGAACTTCCTTATGACATAAAGGCTGATGTGATTATGGTTGAACCCGATGATTTCTCCACTTTCTACATCGATTCGTATGATCATCACGACCGCTACGAGGGACGCGTCATTGATTTCACCTGCCAAGCGTTCATTAGTGATGATTTCACGGATGGGACCTTCGTTGGTGGCCGTCTTATCATGAATTGCTGCGCGAATGATATCCAGCTTTATGGTTTTCCGATAAAAAACACTCTCGGATATGAAGCCAAGATGAAAGAATGGCTACATGTTAGAGGCAAGATCTCTTATGAATGGAGTGAACAATACAAAGAAATCGAGATGTTCCTCACCCCGATTTCCATTGAACCGGCACCCCCTAGAGAAGAAGTTCTCAATTTGACTCAATCGAAATGAAGAGGAACTTCTCATATTACCAAAATAAACTCGGAACGATGCTTTTGCTTTCGGATGGGAATTGCCTTAAAGGCGTTTACTTCTTGAAGCAAAAGCATTTTCCTTATTTTTCGGATGATTGGTGCGAAGCGGAAGACGCTGTCATCAAGGAAGCAAAAAGATGGCTTGATGAATATTTCAAAGGAAATAGCCCTTCCTTTCTCCCTCCTCTTGAACCAGAAGGAACTCCTTTTCAAAAGAAAATATGGGATACGTTACTCAAAATTCCATATGGAAAGACATGGACTTATAAAGACGTGGCTTTTAATTCTGGATACGAAAAAGGATATCAAGCGGTCGCTCAGGCCATCGGGAATAACCCGATAGCGATCATGATCCCGTGCCACCGCGTTGTCGGATCCGACGGTTCTTTAACTGGCTATGCTGCAGGAATCGCCAAAAAGGCGTTCTTGTATCGTTTGGAGCGTGGCAAATAAAAACCTCGCGAATGGCGAGGTTTTTATTTGGAAAGTTCTAGGTCTATGGCTTGAGCAGCCTCTTTTCCGGCGCCCATCGCTAGAATCACCGTGGCTGCTCCTGTTACGGCGTCGCCACCTGCATACACTCTTTCTTTTGTGGTTAGGCCACCCTCCGAGACGATCAAACACCCGTGATCGTTTGCCTCAAGGCCAGCCGTGGTGGACTTGATAAGAGGATTTGGACTTGTTCCTAGCGCCATTATTACCATATCGACATCCATGACGAATTCGCTGTTCTGCTTAACGATTGGCTTGCGCCTTCCAGAAGAGTCAGGTTCGCCCAACTCCATCTTCACGCATTTCATTCCGGTAACATTTCCGTTTTCGTCTGATAGTATCTCAATCGGATTGGTCAAAGTATCAAATATGACGCCTTCTTCTTTGGCATGATGGACTTCTTCTAACCTCGCCGGAAGTTCTTCTTCTCCGCGGCGGTAAACAATATGCGCTTCGGCACCAAGACGCAAAGCGGTTCTTACGGCATCCATAGCAACGTTGCCACCTCCGATAACGGCGACTTTTTTGCCACAGCTTACGGGGGTTGCGTAAGAATCGTCGTATCCCTTCATCAAATTGACGCGGGTGAGGAATTCGTTTGCGGCAAAAACCCCATTGGCCGATTCGCCTGGAATGCCCATGAATTTAGGCAATCCGGCCCCCGAACCAACGAATACGGCATCATATCCGTTTGAGAGGAGTTCATCTATGGTTATGGTCTTTCCGACGATGACGTCTGTCTTTATTTCGACCCCAAGAGCTTTAACGTTCTCAATTTCGCCGGCCACTACAGAATCTTTTGGCAAGCGGAATTCCGGTATTCCGTACACTAAGACGCCTCCGGCTTTATGAAGCGCTTCGAAGATTGTGACCTTATAGCCTTTTTTGGCTAATTCTCCAGCGCAAGTCAAACCGGATGGACCCGCACCGATCACGGCGACTTTCTTTCCGTTAAACGGCGCGATTTCGCCCGTTTTGATTTTGTTTTCTCTGGCCCAGTCGGCAGCGTAACGTTCCAATTTTCCGATCGAAATCGCTTCGCCTTTTATTCCGACGACGCACTTAGACTCGCATTGTTTTTCCTGAGGGCATACGCGTCCGCAAACAGCCGGAAGAGCGGAGTATTTCGCAATCTCTTTTGCGGCTCCTGCAATATCGCCTTCTTTTATGTGGGCGATGAAAGAAGGAATGTCAATTTGGACAGGACACCCCTTACGGCATTGAGGAACTTTGCAGTTCAAGCAGCGTGAAGCCTCTTTCCTGGCTTCTTCATCGTTATATCCCAAGCAAACTTCTTGGAAGTTATGGGCGCGAACCGATGGTTCTTGTTCCCTAACTGGTACTTTTTTTAGTTCCATGTCGGTCCTCTCCTTATTTGCAGTATCCACATCCGCCGTCGTGGGTGTCGCCTTCTTTTGCCTTAAGCAAGGCTCGACCCTCTTCGGTTTTATAGATTTTCGAACGTCTCATTGCTCCGTCGAAATCGACTTTCCATCCATCGAATTCAGGTCCATCTACGCAGGCGAATTTGACTTTTTCGTCCACAACAAGACGGCACGCCCCGCACATTCCAGTTCCATCTACCATAATCGGGTTCATCGAAACTATGGTTGGGATGTTCAATTCTTTCGTTAGCAAACAGGCGAATTTCATCATGATCACGGGGCCGATGGCGACAGCCTGATTGTAACTGCGACCATCATTTTTTATAGCGTATTTGAGCATGTCACAAACATTGCCTTTGAATCCATAAGATCCGTTATCGGTGCAGATATATAACTTCTCGGCGACTTCTTTTAGCTCCTCTTCCATTATGATGAGGCTTTTGTCGCGAGCACCTAAAATGACGTCGACTTTGTACCCGCGGCGGTGAAGTTCTTTTACTTGTGGATAGACTGGTGCGGCGCCGACTCCTCCCGCAATAAAAACGATTTTCTTTTCTTTTAGCTCTACGTCCCCGCTATAAACAAGTTCGGACGGTTGCCCAAGCGGACCTACGAAACAATAAATAGATTCGCCTTCCTTTTTCTTGCTTAGTTCTAACGTGGAGGCTCCAACGGTCTGAACGACGATTGTGACGCTTCCTTTTTCGGGGTTCATGTCCGCTATTGTGAGAGGAATTCTTTCCCCTTTTTCGTCATTGATGACGATAACGAATTGGCCAGCTTTTGCGCTTTTGGAAACCAAAGGAGCTTCGATTTCCAATGAAAATATTGTGTCGGTCAGTTGTTTTCTATTAAGGATTTTGTACATATGCTGACCTCCTATCGCTATATATATTGAGCACTTTTTCGAGTTTTATAAAGAAGGAAAAAGATGAGAATTAACATAAATGTTAGACCTCAAACGGAACGCATTATGGAAAAGTGGATAAACATTACTTATGCTATAAGCATATGAAAATAAAATACGAACTCGCAATTCAAAAGGTTGGCGAACGCTTTGTGGCCGTTGCCGTCAATGAAGATGCCGAAAAATACACCGGCATGATAAAGGTCAATGAGACCGGAAAAAGAATCATCGAACTTCTAAAGGATGATACGACGGTCGAAAATGTCATCGAGCAGATGAAGAAAGAATACGAAGGCGACGAAGAAACGATCTCATCCGCTGTCAAAGCCTTCATCGCCTCTTTGAAAGAGAAAGATCTTCTCTCTGAATAAATTTGTATGGCGATAAATAAAGTCTATTCAATCGCCGATAAAACATTTCGGGTATCTTCCATCTATGAAGATATCCATATTTTGTCTCGGTCATACGCGAGCAAAGGCAAACCCGAATTTACTATCGAAGTCGAGCAAAAAGACATAGATAAAGAAAAAGAGATTGCCATCGCGTCCAAGGAATATCATAACGAGCCTGATTCGTATCTTGAGACATTGGTAGTCTTGAGAAAACTAATGAACGTGATTTCTGGCGAAGGCTATATTCTTTTTCACGGCTCTCTGATCGAGATATATAACCGTGGCTATTTGTTCACCGCTAAATCTGGTGTCGGAAAAACAACGCACACTAGGCTATACAAAAAATGGTTAGGCAAGAGATTGACCATCGTGAATGGCGATAAGCCGATCCTTAAATTCGAAGAAGATGGCGTGTATGCCTATGGGACGCCATGGTGTGGGAAAGAAGGTCTAAATACCCCTAAGAAAGTTAAACTTCATGCGATTTGTTGGCTAAATCGTGGAGAAGAAAACAAGATTTCCCCTATATCGCCGGAAGAGGGTTTCGAGACTTTGTTTACACAGACCCATCGCGATGCCAAAAACATGGCGAAAACATTCTCCTTGGTCGGCGAACTTTCTAGGAAAGTTCCTCTGTATAAGCTTGAGTGCAATATGGAAGAAGACGCCCCAAGAGTTTCATATGAAGGCATGAATCCGAAGAAGAGTTTTGAGGACATCATCCTTTTAGACGGTGCCCTCGTCTACACGGCTAGGGGCGTTTCTATGTATCCGCTTATCCTTGAGAAAAAGGATGTTTTGACGATAACAAAGAACGAAAATGACCCAAAAGTTGGGGACGTGGTGCTTTTTAAGCGCGATAACGGGACTTATGTTTTGCATCGTTGCGTCGCGATAAAGAAAGATGGCTTCGTCATGTGCGGAGACAATCAATATCATAAGGAAAAAGGCGTTTTGCCACGTCAAATTCTAGGAGTGCTTTCTTCTATCACTAGGGACGGAAAGACCTTCCTTCTCGATGGTGATGAAATGAAAAAGCACACCGAGAAGGTTTTAAGAACTTACCCATCCAGAGCCATTAAATTGTGGTTAAAGTCGATTCCTACGCGCCTAAGGCGTAAAATTACAAGCAAATGAACTCTAAGAAAAAGTATTGGGAAATAGTCGCATCTCAAAGGAAGACCATCGTCATCCTTGCGGTTTTGTCGTCTTCCCTCTCCCTTTTCATGGTGGCTTTTGCTTTTTTGTCGAAGCTGCTCTTGGATAACATCGCTCAGCAGGAAAGGTTTATCTGTTTCGCGATAGCCATGGGCGTATGTATCCTCATCGAGGCCGGGTTGAAACTGTTCATGAATTTCTATTATGCCAAGGCAAAAGTGAACCTCGAGAACCGAATCAAAGAGGAGACTTTGTTCCGCTTCTTGAATAATGGTTATCGAACAATCGATAAGAGATCGCGCGGAGATTGGCTCAACCGCCTTCAAAACGATGTGGCGGTTATTGCCGAAAGCGTTATTACGTATCTCCCCAATTTCATCTCGTTAACATTCCGCATCGCCTTATCTTTTGCCGTTGTTTGCTTTATCGATTGGAAGTTTGCGCTTGTTTTGTTGGGGCTAGGGATTTTGGCGTATTTTGCATCACGCTTCATTAGGCCGAAGAGCAAAGCGCTCCATAAAAAGAGCCAAGAGGAAGAGGGCAGAGTCCTTTCGTTCTATCAGGAATCCGTCCACAATGCTTTTTTGCTTAAACTTTTCTCTAGGCGCGACAAAATCGCTTCTCAATGCAGTGAAATCCAAGATAAGTACGCGAAGGCAAAGATTAGGTTTACTAGATTCTCTATCTTCGTGAACACGACATTCACCTTCTTTATGCGCCTATCTTATCTAGGGGCTTTGATTTACGCCTCGATTCTTATTGCCAATAGTGGCGGAACCGTGGGATATGGAAACTTGCTCGTCATGATTCAACTCATTGCTCAAATAGAAGGTCCGTTCTCGTCTTTGAGCGGGCTTTTGCCGCGATACTATGCCGCCCTTGGATCAATCGAAAGGATTGAGGAGACCAGCGGAGAAAAAAGCAACGCCGACCAAATTGCCGATTTCTCGTCTTTGTCTATTGACAACGTCTCGTTTGGGTATGATGGTTCGGACCCGCTATTCGCCAACATTTCGTTTAACGTTGCCAAAGGAAGATTCCTGTTGATAAGCGCTCCTAGCGGACGTGGCAAGACCACCCTTCTAAAAGTGCTTATGGGTGCTTACGAGCCAAGTTCTGGCCAAGTGAACGTAGATGGGTCAAACGAAAAAGACAGGACCTCTTTGTTTGCTTATGTGCCGCAAGGAAATTATTTGGTTCCCGGCACGATTAGAGAAAATTTATCCCTCTTTGGTGATCCGAGCGATGAAGAAATAGAAAAAGCGGTGGAGCTCGTCGCTTTGAAGGATAAGATTGCGTCTTTACCGAATGGCTTAGAATCAAAACTTTACGATTTAGGAAGCGGCTTCTCCGAAGGCGAAGGCCAAAGACTCAGCATCGCTAGAGCCTATCTTTCGAATAGGCCGATATTGGTGCTGGACGAATGTACGTCTGCCTTAGATGAAGATACGGCTAGAACCGTTTTGTCTAATCTTAGAAGCAGTGGGAAGACCATAATTCTCGTTTCTCACAAAGCCGAATCAAGGGAATTTGCCGATGAGGTTATTTCGTTATGATTCCTCAAAGCTACCAAGACATCATTACCCTTATCTCCTCGTTCATTAACAAAAAAGAACCTTCTTTTGACCATGAATTGGATTACAAAGAGATCTATGGCTTCGCGAAAGCCCATTCTCTTTTATCATTCGTGGCTAGGTCCTTGGAAAATTATCCTAAATTCAACGAAGCGGATGAAAGAATAAAAGCCGCTTTTAAAAACGCAAATTTAACATCAGTCAGAAAGAGCTTGTCTTTTGATGCTGAAAGGGAATCGATTCTAAAAGAATTGGACGCCCAAAAGATTTCGTATGTCCCCTTAAAAGGAATTATCTTGAATCGCATGTATCCGGAACCGGGCCTTCGCGAATTTGCCGATAACGATATTTATTACGATGCGAAGAACCTCAAGAAAGTCAAAAAGATATTCTTGGGCCGCGGATATAGTGGGGATTCCATTGGAAAAGGCGTCCATGATTCTTACAAGAAGAAACCTTTCTTTAATTTCGAAATGCACCGAATGATTTTTCCGAAGAAGGAAGGTTTTAAGAACATATGCTCTTATTTCGAGAACATTAATTCTCTCGTGGTTAAAGATAACGAGAATACCGATTCTTTTGCCTATCACTTCAAGGATGAAGACTTTTACCTTCACTTAATCGGACACGCCTTCAAACACTTCGACGCTTCCGGAAATGGGCTTAGATTCCCGCTGGACCTATATTTTTTCTTATCCGAAAAAGGTGATTCTCTTGATTGGGATTTCATCAATGGAAAGCTCAAGGATTTTTCTTTGCTTGAATTCGAAGAAGATATACGTGCCCTTTCTTTCGCTTTATTCGGGGATGAGAAAAAAGAATTAAACGGCAGGCAAAGGGATATGCTTTCTTACATTCTTGGATGTGGGGTATACGGTAATATCGATAACTCCGTTAACAGATGGATGAAAAAGCATAATCATTCCAAAATCGGCTATATATGGCATCGCCTTTGGCTGGGGTGGGATGTTATGAAAGAGAATTATCCATTCTTTATATACACCATAATCTTCATTCCGCTTCTTTTGGTTTATAGGGCCTTCAAAGGTATTTTCTCAAAAAGAGGTCGCGCCGAGATTAAGGCGATGGCCAAAGATAAGAAGGAATAAAAAACCGCCTTTACTGGGCGGTTTTGATTTGCTCGGAGTCGATTTTTTCGAACGCCTTCTTAAGAACCAATGGAAGAACGATCGCAGAAGCAATATTCGCCATCGTCCAAGATATTGGATAGGCGCTATATAACCATAGGACGTTTCGCATCTCGGGTATCCTTAAGACGAAGAATTCGATGAATATTATCCTAAATACAGTGCACGTTAATGCGGTGATGATTGCTGGGATAGTCGGTTTTCTAACGCCCTTCATCGTTCCCGCCATTATGTCCATGTATCCGTCCAAGACATAAGTGAATCCTATGAGCCACAAACGCTGCCTGCCGGCTTCTATTGCTTCAACGTTGTTGTAGTCGACGAATAGCGCGAGGAGCGGGTGGTAAAAAATAGCGCTGATTAAGGAATATACGGCTGAATATATGGTTATCCAAATAAAGCCGTATTTGACCATCTTTTTGATGTTTTCTTTGTTCTTCGCCCCGTAGTTTTGGGCAACGATGGCGAGAGGCGCAGGACTAAAGGTTTCGATGAAGGCGTAGTTATAGTTGTTGAGATTGTTGGCGGCAATGGCCCCGTTTTGTAGAGCAACATTTCCGGCTCCGATATCGTAAAGCGCACTTTGGATAATCGTGTTCGGCAATGCGAAGAAGAAGCCTTGAAGCCCGGCCGGCAATCCTAAACGCACTATTTCACCTAAGCACTGGAAATCGATTTCGATCTTTTTCGGATTGAAATGGATGACGGCCGTTTTGCTGGTGACAAGGGATAAAGTGATAAGGATAGAGGATACGCATTCGCTGATGACGGTCGCCCAGGCAACGCCGGCTACGCCCAAACGAAGACCAGGAGTGAAGACGAACAAACAGTCGAATCCTATGTTGATGACGCCAGAGATGACAAGAACGATGAACGGAGTGGATGAATCGCCCATTGAGCGGTGTATTTGAGACCCGTAGTTATATAGCATCAAGAACGGTAGACCGACGAAATATATTCTTAGGTAAGTGGTGGCCTCTTCTAAATACATCGGTTCGATTTTTATTAAATCGAGCAAGAAAGGAGTGACGATGAATCCGAATATTCCGACGATCACGCCGGTGATAAGGGAAAAGATAACAGAAGTCGAAAGAACTTTTTGAGCATGATCGTAGTCTTTTGCTCCGATTGCGTTTCCGATAGCGACGTTTGCACCGATTGACATGCCTGAGAACATAACGACGATCAAGTTAATCAAGGCCGTGTTTCCGGAAATGGCCGCAGCGCTATTTTCGCCATTTCCCATATGGACGGTCATAAGGTCGACCGTGGTGTATAAAAGTTGAAAAATACTGGCGAGAGCTATCGGCAAAGCAAAAATCCCCAGTTTTAAGAAAAGGTTTCCGCTCGTTAAATCCATCGCGCGGATTCTTTGGAAGATGTTTTTGTTTTTCTTTGCCTGATTCATATCGGTCACGGCCGTCTATGATATTCCTCTGGAATAATTGTTCAAGGCCAACACTTTAGATTTTGTCTTTTTCTACGAAAAAGTAATAAGCGGTGATAAGATATCTCAGTATGAAACTCTTGTTCATTAGGCACGCTGATCCTGATTATGTTCACGATTCTTTGACCGAGGAAGGTTTTGCCGAAGCAAAGGCTTTGGGCAAATATCTTTCCAAGCAAAAGATCGATTACGTTTATTGTTCTCCACTCGGTAGAGCAAAAGACACAATGCAGGCCTATTTGAATGAGGTTAACGAAAAAGCGCCCCCTCATGAAATCAAAGAGTGGCTTCATGAATTCAAGGTCTTAGTTCCTCATGGCGCTAATAGAGTTGCGTGGGATTTTCTTCCAGAAGCCTTGGAAGAGGTTGACTCGAAGATATATTCAAGAGACGAATGGCTTGAAAAAGATAATCCGTGGGCGAATGAGCCAAAGATGAAGGCCTATGTCGAAGAGACGATAAAAGAATTCGACGCTCTTCTTGAAAAGCATGGGTATAAAAGGGAAGGCAGCCACTACGTGTGCTCGAAATCGAATGTAGACGTTATCGCGTTCTTCTGCCATTTTGGGATAGAAGCTTTCCTCCTTTCCCATTTGATGAACTGCAGCCCGGTCTCTCTTTGGCAACACACAATCGCCACCCCTAGCTCAGTCACTACCGTCTATACTGAGGAAAGGCGCGAAGGACATGTTTTGTTCCGCGTAGCGGCGTTTGGGGAAACGGCCCACTTGGCACTGGCCAATATGGAACCGGCATTCTCTGGACGTTTCTCGGAAACGATCGAAGATCCCAGGAGGCATGATTAATGAAATATTGGAAAATAATCAAAGCCGCTATTTGGACGGTTCTGGCCGTCTTGGTTCTTGTCTTCCGCGATTCCGTCGCTGACGCCTTAATCTATTTGGTCGGATGGCTGATATTAGTTTACGGCGCCGAAAAGATAATCATCCATTTCGCTACCAAGAAGCAGTGGTCAGGTCAGAACTTATTCTTCTGGGGCGCTGTCGAAACGATTATAGGCGTGGTCATGATTTCATCTTTGGCGGACGTCGATAACTCATATGTCATCGCTTGTATAATTTGGGCTATATGGGCAATGCTTAGAGAAGCCTTGGAAATCCAAGAGGCTATCAATGAAATCGTTCATCATGAGCCAGCCTTCCTCACTATTATCGAATCCGTCGTTTCCATTATCTTCTCGGTTCTTCTTATTGTTTCCCCGGACAAAGAACACGCAATCCATCATATCATTCTTCTTTCTATCGAACTTATTTCCACTGGTCTTATCTTCCCGCTTGAAAGATACATTTACGCCAAGTATCTAAAGAACAAAGGCAAGAATAAAAAGGCCGAAATCGTCGAAAAACAGCAATCAATTAATTAGAAAGTGCCCAAAGGGCATTTTCTTTTCTTTTTATTCGTAAAATAAAGAACTTTTTGAAAATTTGCGATTTGTAAAATACAATAGTGCGGCTATGACCTTTGGAATTATCTATTTAGCTTGTTCGATCGCCGCTTCTCTGGGGATCTTTTTCTTAACCCCAATGCACGAAACTCCGTGGACCGCAGCGTTTATCGTCCTCATGATTCCTGTCGGTTATCTTATCTGTTTCCTTTTCACCGTTATCTACATCGCTTTCGTCAATTACGTCATCTTCAAGCCGACCAGAAGGTCAAAGCCGAGCAAATACGCGATTTGGATGATCCATGAGACCTGCACCCAAATCCTCTTCCTTATGGGCGCTCATGTTAAGAAGACTGGAATGGCCAGGGTTCCAAAGAAAGGAAACTTCGTTCTTGTCTGCAACCACTTGAGCGACTTCGATCAATTCGCCGTTTTGTCCGCCTTCGCCAAATATCCTATGGTTTGGATTTCTAAACCGGAGAACTTCAAGTTCCCCCTCATCGGACGTTGGATTGCGAAAGCTTCTTATTTCCCGATTAACAGAGATGATCAAATTCAAGGCGTGAAAACGATTCAAGAAGCCGCTGAATTTGCTAAAGAAGGCAAATACGTGGTCGCTGTTTGCCCGGAAGGAACGCGTTCTAAGGACCATCTTCTTCATGAGTTTAAACCAGGCGCTTTCCAACTTGCCGTTGGATCTGAAAAGCCTCTTGTTATCGTTGCTTTGCGCAACACATACAAGGTGCCTAAGAATCTCTTCAAAAGACGCACGCAGGTATATGTCGACGTCGTTGACTCGATTCAACCCGAAGAATATTCCACTATGACCCTCAACGAAATGGCCGCGAGGGCTCATCAATCCATCGCCGAGTGGATCGGCGAATAAAAAAGAAGGGTTTCCCCTTCCTTGTCGCTCTTAGGAGCGATTTTTTATTTGGTGAATTCGTATAAGGCAATTGCCGCGGCGTTATCTAGATTCAATGAATCTATGAGTTTGCTGTGCGGGATTATCAGCGGAGTCCCAACATCTAGGAACGAACGATCAAGCCCTGTGGCTTCGTTTCCCAAAACGATTGAATAAGGTTTTTCGATTTTGGCTTCTTGCAAGGCGAACTTTGCCTGAAGCATGAATGGGTACATATGATGATTGCCGTATTCTTTTTGATAATCGCCGAAGGTGTCGAAGTAATGGAACCTGATAGAGAATATGGCGCCCATGGAACTTCTTACGACTTTCGGGTCGAATATATCGGCTGCAGGTCTGATAATGGCTAAATCGAGGACTCCAAATCCTGCCATGCAACGGATTATTGTTCCTAGGTTTCCCATGTTGCTGGGGTTCACCAAGACAAGGTGTGGGTTATCTTTGATTAACGTATCACTGAATTTGTTAAATTCGCCAATGGCCATAACGTTATCTTTGTCTGATAGTTCTTTGAAGATCTTCTCGTTGTTTTCGATGACGGGGAGATGATGCGATTTGGCTAGCGTGACAAGCTTTGTATAGGTCTCGTCCCTATTTTGCTTTGGACTAATATAAATTTTCGTGGCGGCTTCGGGCTTGCGGTTTAGAAGTTCGAACACCAATGTTGTCCCTAAGCAATATGAGACTGTTCCGTTTTTTTCGTATTTTTTCATAGCCATATTAAAAACCTTTTCTGCCCTTTTTTCGATGAAATCGTCTATTAGAAATATGGAGGAACATCATGATAGAGGATAAAAACGGGCGACTTCGCATCGGAAGAGTCACAAAAGACGTTGAAAGAGGCTTGAATCTTTCCCTTACCGGCGACACGAAGATTTATATTGAGGAGAAGACGCTAAATGATATGGCGATCTCTTTTCCGGCCAAATACCTGCGCATATTAGAGGAAATAGAGGCGATTATAAAAGAGGCGGACTGGGTCTCTTTCTTCGACGACAACGAAACCCTTTTATATATAAAGGAATATATACATAACAAGAGATTTGAAAAATTCGCCGTTTCGATTAGATACAAAGGAACCCCAAAGCTATTGTGCTTCGAACGTTTTTGGAAGGTTGAGGAAGAAGAACTCCTTTTCTTTTTGGAAAGGTCTTCTTTCGTCCATCCAAAGAAATGACTACAATTTGCCCATGAGGAAATGGGTATATTTAACACTTGCCATCGCTTTCAGCGGACTCATCGTTTTTACTTCGACCGTCACTGGGGCGAAGAACAACGAAGCCGGCGGGTATATAAGCCAATGGATCAACTCCGTCTTTTTCGGCGGAAGGTTAAGCGATTTAGAAAGAGGGAACCTGGTTGGGGTGGCAGCTAAGTTATTTGGCCACTTTAGCCTCTTTATGCTTTCGGGCTTATTTTTAGAACTCTCTTTGGCTTCGTTCCCAAAATTAGGAAAAGCTTCCTTCGTTATATTCCTTATTTATTCTTTGTGCTTATCCAGCGCCGGAGAAATAATCCAAATATTTTCTTCCGGAAGAAGCCCTCAACTAACGGATGTCATTCTGGATCTCTGCGGATTCTGGTTTATCCCATTAATCAAATATCGGTTAAAGAAGGAATAAAAAACCGCCTACGTGGCGGTTTTATTTTGCTTTGATTCTCTTACGGTATTTGCCGGCGAGGAGATTGTTCAAGAAGATGAAGAGCAATCCTGTGGCTTCAAATGCGATGGCGAGCAATACGACGTTTAGGATGACCATCCCTACTCCACCAGAGGCTTGGGGATCCAAGAATGGGTAGGGGTAAGAGGATCCGTTGCCGAACTTTTGATCTTGCCAAATGAACGGACGGAGGAAGCTAAACACGGCGTATAAGATCGGGAAGATGAGCCAGTAGAAGCTCATCCACCAAACGACGGTTCCCTTTTCTTCGAAGATGATCCAATCGAGGATGTATAGAAGCGGCACTATCGCATGCGCCAGGAACATGTTCCAGGCTAGGTGCCCGCTAGAAGTGATGAAGGGGAAGAGGATGTTTCCGACAATCGCCGTAATGGTGAGGTAGACGTCCACCGACATGGCAATAGGCATATAGATGCCGGCCGGTATCCCATTTGGGCCATGTCTGATCAAATCTATTAAGTTGGCGATGAACATAGCCCCGAAGCAAATCGTGGCTGCCAATCCGCTAAGAATGGTGAAATATAGGAACAAGGTGCCTTTATCGTTGGTCATCTGAACGTTGACTACCAAAGAGGCGACGCAAGCGCCGAAACCGAGGAAACGGTAGATAAGGCTGATGAGACGATTTCTTGCGACCATTTGTTTCCCCTTTCTTTCTTAGAAGCGTATTCTATCACCGTTATGATAAACGAGTATGCGAATTTATTCATCCGTCTAAAAGATGATCAATATCCTTTTAAAGGTGTGACTCATGTTAGGGACGTTGCAAGAGCAATTGTCTTGAACGAGGATGGCAAAATCGCCATTCATAGAATATATAGGAACGACGTCTTCTGCGATCAGCATTATCTAGAAACTCCAGGGGGCGGGGTCGACGAAGGAGAAACCCCGGAAGAGGCGGTTATTAGAGAGTGCGAAGAAGAGCTTGGATACATCGTCGAAGTTCTTGAAAAAATCGGCAGAGTCGATGATTTCTACAATCTCATCGGTCGCGAAAACCACAATTTCTTCTTTCTTTGCAAGATTAAGGAATATAAAGGAAAACATTTCGAATCCGACGGAGATAACTTCATCCAGGAAACGATTTGGATTGATATTGACGAAGCCATCTCTCTTTACGAAAAGATGGAAGACACATTCGTGTCAAAACTAGTCAAACAAAGAGAACTTCCGATGCTAAAAGAGGCCAAAAAGGTCTTGGACAATAAAGTTTTTGCCAAATAAGAAGAAACTCTTTGACGAAACGGGTATATCGATACTATAGTATTTCGGCACGGCGCCATTGGTGAAACGGTTAACACGACCGGCTGTGAACCGGTTACGAATGGGTTCGACTCCCATATGGCGCCCCAGCATTAGAAAAGAAGCCCCCACGTTTCAGGGGGCTTTTTTTGTTCCGTTACAAGCGTCGAATTGATGTGTTTTCGTAAGAACGCCTTCCTTTTTTGGGTAAAAACGCATGCGACAGTGGAATAATAATTGACATCTGAAAGGAAATTGTATGAAAAAATCATTCTTGCCATTGCTCTCCTCAGCTATGTGCATGCTGCTTGTTTCCTGTGGACATCAGCACACATTCGCCACTGAATGGAGCCACGATGGAACTAATCACTGGCACGCCGCAACTTGCGAGCACAAAGATCTAAAAAGCGAAGAAGGAAGCCACACTGGTGGAGAGGCCACTTCTGAGCACGGAAAAATCTGCACCGTCTGCGGATTTGAATATACCCCAAAAGCCGGACAATCCACCCCGTTTGATCGCCTCTTTTCTTTTGGCGGCCAATACTCACCTTACTCTTACGAAGAAGGAACGACCGAAAGTGGCTTTGAAGAGGCTGTCGCTAAAGCGTTTGGAAGCGACGAGAAATTAAGAGGAGACATTGCTCAAGCAATGGGCTCCTATGGATTTAATCCAAATACCCGCAAAGTCCTCCATGAATACCAAATCGAATTTGGCTCTGAAGGAAATCCATATACGAGGACGTTCGAAGGCTTAGAGGTCACGACATATGACGTGAACGCAAAAGGCGATGAAAAGCTTTGCGAATTCACCGTCGATCCTCAAAACCCCAACCAATATCGCCTTATCGCCCCCGTTCATGGCGAATCTGCGACTTCGTATGAACCCCTTAGGTTAATCGATAAGAATCTTTCGCTAGGCAGCGAGAAAAAGATGCTCGTCACCGATGCTGGTTTCACATGCGATGAGTCTACCGCAGTTTTCACATACAAAGTCGACATAGCGATTGATAAAGAACATTTCGTCGCCAGCTTCTCTATGACGTTCGATGATTCGAAATCCCAGGATGTCCATATCACCAAACAACCAGAAGACTTGACCGTTAAACCAGCCGAACCTGTCCGCTTCGAAATCGAAGTTGACCACCCTGAACTTGTCGAAGAATATCAATGGTACTCCGGCACTTTTGACGAAAGTGGAAAACCGTACTCCTACAAACCGGTCAAAGGAAGTAGGGCAAAACAAAGGGTCTTTGAAATCCCGGGCGCTTCTCAAAAATCTTTTAGAAGCTGCTACAAATGCCTCATCACAGTGAACGGACGCCGCTACTTCTCCAATTACGCGACCTTGACCGTCACCGACGAAGCAGATACAACGCCTCCGTTCTATGTTCTCGACTATCCGATTAAGCCGTCTGAGACGCTTGATTTGGCCGATACCTCTTACGGAACCGGAAAAATCAATCTTTCCGAAGACGGAAAAGTCGTCACCTTCCAGGATGTAATATTTAACAACGAGAAACTCGAATCTTGCCTCACCAATATCGGATTTGCTTTGATTTCTTGGCATAACGCCGTCAACGAATTCACTTTCAGGTTCGTCGGCGAGAGCGTTTGGTACAACCATTATTGGGAAGACGATAATAATCAAGGCGGCTTCGCTTTGTTCTGCCACATGGCCGGAGAAAGCGTTATACCGACAATCACCTTCGAAGGTGACCCATTAACGATCATCGGTGGCACCAGGGCCATCTCCGCAACCGCAAACGTCGTCATCAAAAATAAGATCAATGTCTGCGGTGTTAACGAAAGACTCACGAGCGGTTTATTCGCTTATTCCTTCGATGTCAAAGAAAACGCCAAAGTTACCGGATCAACTGGCGGATCCATCCTTTACACCCTCGGCGACTCTGAAAACGCCTGGGGATACATCACCATCAGGGAAGGCGCTACCGTTGAAGCAATAATCGAACCTGGCAAGGTCAATGCCGGCGAAACAATTTTGCAGGGCATTCACGCCTTAAGGTCCATCAAGATCGAAAAAGCGAATGTCTCGCTTAGCATCACTCCGGATTACGCTTTCTTCGCCTCGACCAAACAATACCTTTGCCCGGTTGTCGGAATCCATTCCACGGCCGGTTCAATCAGAGTGACCAATTCCAAAGTTGACGTCAAAATTGGCGCAACCAATGTTCCTGAACATCCGGGAGTTCTCGTCAACACGGTCGAGGGAATAGTCGCTATTCAAACTGCGTTTATCGATAGTCTCGTCAACGTCACGATTGATTCCTCTTCGTTCATTATCGTTAATGGCATCTATTCCGTCTCGCAGACGTATGAGAATTCCTTTGTTAACGTAAACGTCCACGGATTCACCCGTGTAAGCGGCATTGTCTCGCCTTTATCCTCTTCTAGCTCCGTCGCCCTTAAGACCGATAATCCAGACTACAAAGGCTATGGAGACGAATTCCTTAACGAAGAAGATGAACAGGGAACTTCCGCGTATTCCACGTCCTCCGATGGGGTCGATAGCAAAATCACCTTCACCAACTCGAATGTCACCGTTTTAACCAACGCCGATACCTTCGACGGAGGCACAAAAGGAGAAGAACTTTATATCGATGCTGGTATCAGAGCTCGTGAATTCGTATTCAATCTTGGTGGACTCGGTTCTATCTACGTCAAAACGAATCGCGCCAGCGCCTTTGTCTCGACATACGCCCACTCCAAGACCCTTCCAGATCCTGAAACGTATGAGACCCAGTTCTTAACTTTCGATAATGCCGACGTCAGTACCTTGACTCCGTACGAAGTCAAACCGACCTACTACAACGGATTCGACGAGGAGCAGCAAAAATACTACGTCCTTGCCGAAGCCATGTATGCAAATGCCGCTACCGGCGAATATCTTACCGAAGTTCGCTTGTTCGCCCTTTAATTCTTAAATCAAAAAAGAAGGCCATGTGCCTTCTTTTTTTGTTTATTCTTGAGATGTGCTTTCTTCGCTTTCTTCATTAGCCTCTTCGTTTTCCTCGTCTTCTTTGACGGCTTCGAGGATGCTTGGGTGTGGCTTGAAGTAGTGGTAGATGCCTTCGATCACATATACGACCGCGATATATAGAAGTGCGACCCCGATTTCAATTTGGAAGAATTGATCAAGATCAGTTCTAGAAGGATCTTGGATCAAGGAGATGAGGGCGAAGATGTCCAATCCAATTAAAGCAACGCCATTTGGAAGAAGGAGAATCTTGTCGAGAAGACTGTTTTTCGCTCTTTTCTTCGGGGAAACAAGAGTCCATATGAAGTCGGTCACGCACCAGCATCCACCTAACAAGGTGACGCAGGTGAATGCCCATTTCTTCCAATCGGCAACGCTAATGACGTGAACGATGAAGAGAATTCCAAGTACCGTTGCCGCGATAGCGAATACGAGCAGTTCGCCCGAATAAATTAATTTGGCCTTTGTAAGGTCGTCCATTTTCTTTTTCATGGAAATGAGGATAAAACAAGGAAAGATAAAATGGAAACTATTTGTAGTTTCTCCTTTATGTCCTTTGTGCGAAAATTAGCCCATGTCGAGAACGATGGAAAACAACCAAATCGAGAAAGATTCCTCCTCCTTTAGGACGGGAGTTTTTTCTGCGATTATCGCCACGGTTATCTTCGCCTTTAGCGTTCCAACAAATAAG
>JAKSUL010000034.1 GCA_024409055.1 Bacilli bacterium | reverse complement strand
GTGACGGGAATCGAACCCGCGTGACCAGCTTGGAAGGCTGGAGTTCTACCATTGAACTACACTTGCATTTGGCGGACCATACGGGATTCGAACCCGTGGTCTCTTCCGTGACAGGGAAGCATGTTAGGCCACTACACCAATGGTCCGTAGCGGGCATTAATATAGCACAACAAGAAGGGTTGGGAAATAAAACTTTTTCTTTTCTTTGAAAAAAGTGGAAAAGACGGTCCTAAAAAAGAGGGCGAACCCTCTTTTTGGACTATTTTAAGCCGACGAGCTTGAGAAGATCGCCTTCCGGCATGTAGCCAAGACCGCGGTTCTTTATCTCTCCACCTTCGAAGTAGAGAAGAGTCGGGATGCTTCTTATCCCGTACATCGCGGCGATGTCTGGGGTTTGGTCGCAGTCGACTTTGAGGAATTTGACTTCGGGATGCTCGTTCGAGATTTTCTCAACGATCGGCGAGAGCATCATGCAAGGTCCGCACCAAGTGGCGAAGAAATCGACTAAGACGCGTCCTTCTTTGATTTGTTCGAGATACTGTTCTTTTGTTTCAATATGGATAAGCATTTTTGCTACCTCCTAGCATTAGATTAAGGCAAATATGAAATAAATGATAATCATATGCACCGGGAAAAATGCATATGAAGCAATTCTCCATGCCTTAGAATCGTGTCCGCGTAACCCGTTATACATAAGCAATATCGGGCAAACGATGAGACAATAAGTTTGGATGTTTAGTAGTTCTCCATGAGAATTCGTTTCGTGAAGGCCCCACAAGAAAGGCTTTACCCCTTCGATTTCGACGTAAGATAGCCCCCAGAAAATAAGGACGATCACGAAGAAGAAGGCAACCGAGATGGTGTTGACCAGGGAACGGTATTCTTTTGTCTTCTTATATTCTTCGTTATCGATTTCGAGTTTTTTGTTGATGCTAGAAGAAATCAAATTTGCTAGAGGGTACGCCATAAAGAAAGCAATGATGATCAATAAAGAAACGGGCCCGTAATCTGGTCTAAAGACAAGAGGGAACCAAACGCATCCAGAACCGCTAAAAATGTTCATGCCGGGAGTGATACTTTCATAGAAAGAGACCCCGAAAGCTAAGCCAAAGAAGGCGAGGGGGAATATAGCGAAAACTTTCTTCCATCCCTTTTGTCTTAGACACAAGAGGAACAAAGCCCCGAAAAAGAGATCGGTGATGGCGTTAGCGGCCCCGTAGTTGGTCTGATTGAACAATGGTTTGGAGACCAATTGGAGAAGACCTAATCCGCCTGAGCAGACCGTAGCCAAAATACCAAGGCGAAGAATGTAATGGCCTGGCTTTTTGGTGTAGTGCATTCCTTGGGCGACTAAGAAGGCGAAGATCGGAAAAGCGATACGTCCGATGATTCTAAAAACGAATCCGACTTGTCTAGCGGCGCTATCGCTCATACCTTCCATGTAATAGCCGACGTGATCAAGCATCGTCAAAACAAAGCCTAGAAGCTTTAAGACGAAACCATTTATCACTTGAAACTTTTCTCTCATATTAAGCGGCAAACATCATCGCACACGCTAGAACATTGTACGTGATGTGGGCTAATGCGGAAGCCCCAAATCCGAATCTATCGTAAATAAAAGAAAGGATTAATCCGGCTACGAGGTAACTCGGAAGGTTTAGGAGCTCGTTTCCGATGGTGGATGGGTCTTTGATTATGCCCGTCCATCCGAAGTGGATGAATGCGAAGATAACGACGGTCAATATATAAGCCAAGATCTTCTTTGAACGGCTCAATAAGCTAAACAGGCCAACTCTATATGTGATTTCTTCGCACACTGGCCCGAATATTCCGAAAACAATGAATCCGACCGCTGGATATTGAGTGACGATCTCGACGAGAGTCTTCTGATTCTGGTTTACATCCATCGAAGGATTGATGGCTTTGGTGACAACCCCAATTACAAATGAGGAAATGTACAAGAGAACGAATCCTAAGGCCCCGAAAGCGCATGTCTTCCAATTGGCGAATGGCCTTCCGAATTCTTTAAGGTCTTTGAAATTGACGATAGCTAAGATCCCAAAAAGCAAAACATAAGCCACTGAGTTGACTATGCACATCCCGACCGGGCTAGTAAGAAATTTAGATGTAGCATCGGATAACTCTTCAGGCGGCAATTGGGAGTTCATCGATGCATAGATAAACGATTCAATTGTTTGGACGAATATCCCTAGCAGCTGGAAACCAGCCCATCCGATCAAAAAGCAAAGAAGCTGTTTGAGCCAAGGGATTTTGACGTGGTTTTCAAAAGAAGCGACTTCTTCAAGGTCGGCTTTTCTTCCGCAATTGGGGCAAGAAGAAAGAATCGGGTCATGCTCTAGGCCGCAGTTTGGACATGTTTTGTTATGAAAGAAGTTCTTCATGCGTGTATGTAATATAGCACGCGCGCCATTTTCTTTGCACAAACAAAGAGGCTCCTAGATTGAAGAGAAGCCAAATTATCGCGATAATTGTTTACGTTATGGCCTATATCCCTTTAAAAGAATCAATTGGAGAAAGCTCGGTCCTCGCTTCGAGGTTCATTGTTTTACTTATTCCTATGAAAGACGTTGATTCTTTCACTGGACTATACCAAGAAGTCAAAGAAAGATTTCCTAAAGCCGATCATTATCCCTACGCCTACAAGGTTGGCGGCAAAATGAAAAGCAGCGATGACGGTGAGCCGGGAGGCGCCGCCGGACGCCCATTCCTTACTCTTTTGGATAGAAAGGGAATCGATCAGGCGTTGCTAGTTGCCGTTAGATATTTCGGCGGTTCTAAGCTAGGTCTTCCTCGCTTGACGAGGACATTTGCCTCGACGGCTGAATTGGCGGTTTCTAATGCCGCATTAGGCGAAGAAGTTAGCAAGAGACTATTCTCGATAACGCTTAGCTATCATGACTATGAAAACCTCAAGCCATACTGCAGAAGACGAGACATTAAGATAGAAAATGAAATATTTGATTCGTCCGTCACGCTTAATTTATTGAGTGGTGGTAATATTATCGACGACCTAGCTTCCTCTTCGATAAAAATCGAAGCGTACGAGGATTTAGGCGAAGTGATTACGATAAAGGAGATTGAACATGATCCCAGTTAAAGAATATGCCGAAAGGCGTCAGCGTTTGCTCGACAAGATGGAAGAGGGCAGTGTCCTCGTTCTTTTTAGTGGAGTGGCCAAAAAGTCTTCCGCTGATGATTGCTATCCGTTTGAGGTCAATCGTAACTTCCTTTATCTAACCGGCATCACTCAAGAAGATAGCGTCCTCTTGCTCGTCAATAGCGTGGGCGAAAAGAAAGAATACCTCTTCATCTCCCCGTTCGATCCCGTTAAGGAAAAATGGTATGGCAAGAAATTGACCCAAGAAGAAGCAAAAGACGCTTCCGGCATCCATAACGTTCTTTTAAATGGATCGTTGTCCGCGAAACTCGACACCATCCTCAATCCCGAAAGGGCGGAGTATGGCGAGATCAACAAAGTCTATATCGACCTCGATCCCGAACAAAAGATCGCCGAAAGGACCGACACCGAGGACTATTGCGATACCCTCCAAAAGATCTATCCGTCCATCCAGATCGAAAACGCCTTTGGTTTGATCGTTCCCTTAAGGATGATTAAATCCGATGCTGAAATACAGGAATTTAGAGCCGCCATCGAGACCACCAAACAAGGTGTCCTCTCCGTCATGGCCAAAACACGCCCCGGCGTTAAAGAGTGGGAACTCGCCGATGAATTCCTCAAGACCGTGAATGACGATTCCGGCTATCAGGGATTATCTTTCAACACCATTATGGCAAGTGGTGAGCACGCTGCGATTCTCCATTACCCGCATCCGTTAGGGAAATGCGACGATGGCGATTTGCTCCTTATGGATTTAGGCTCCCGCTGCAATTATTACAACGCCGATGTCTCAAGGACGATTCCGGTTAACGGCAAGTTCGATGATTTCCAAAGGACCCTTTATACCATTGTTTTGGAGTGCAATAAGGCCGTCGCTAAATTCGCTCGCCCAGGCTTGACCATCAAAGATCTCCAAGCCTTTACGATCGAATTCCTTTCTAGCGAATGCTTAGCCAAAGGAATCATCTCCAAAAAGGAAGACATCTCCAATTATTACTTCCATAACATTTCTCACTACATTGGACTCGATACTCACGATGTCGGAGACCGTTCTTTGCCCTTGCAGCCTGGAAACGTCATCTCTGATGAACCTGGTTTATATATCCGCGAGAAACACATTGGAATCCGCATTGAGGACGACCTCCTCATAACCGAGGATGGATGCGAAGTCTTAACCGCCGGAATCATGAAAGAAATCTCCGATATCGAGAAGTTCTACGGAAACCGCTAAAGAAGTTTGAGACGATTAACTGGTCGAACGGCCAGTTTTTCTTTTTCGAGGGTCGACATATGTTGCATAATAAACACATGAAGAAATACATAATTGCCATCGATCAGGGCACGACTTCCACCCGTGCTATCTTGATCAACCAAGCTGGGGAAATGATTTATAAGGCCCAGCGTGAACTTCCTTGCGAATATCCAAAGCCAGGATGGGTCGAGGTGAATCCGGATAAAATCTGGATTTCCGTCATCGACGTCATCAATGAGCTCATGGTCGTGGCCAACACTACGTTAGATGAGGTCGCGGCGTATGGAATAACCAACCAACGCGAAACCACGATCGTCTGGGACAAAAAAACCGGTCAAGCCGTCTATAACGGAATTGTCTGGCAGTCAAAACAAACTCAGTCTCTTTGCGACGAAAAAGAGGAATATACGGATCTCATCAAGAGCAAAACCGGCCTTAGGATGAATCCTTATTTCTCCGCCTCAAAGATCCGTTTCATTTTGGACAATATCCCAGACGGACAGGCTAGGGCCGAAAGGGGAGAACTAAGCTTCGGCACGGTCGATTCGTGGATTATCTATAAGATGACCCGTGGAAAGATGCACGCTACAGACGTCTCCAATGCCTCCAGAACGATGCTTTATAACATCTTCGACATGGATTGGGACGATGAGCTTTTAAAGATTTGGAATATCCCATCCGTCATGCTTCCGGAAGTTTTGGAAAACACCGGGGATTTCGGGGAAGCTTCTTTCTTTGCGGGAGGCGCCCATATCCATGGCGTTGCCGGTGACCAACAGGCAGCTTTGTTCGGCCAGTGCTGCTTTAATAAAGGCGATTCGAAGAACACATACGGAACCGGATGCTTCATGCTCATGAATGTCGGCGACAAACCTTTCGTTTCCAAAGAAGGCCTCCTTACTACGGTCGCTTGGAAAGAGGGCGGCAAAACCACATACGCATTAGAAGGATCCGTCTTTATTGGAGGAGCGGTTGTCCAGTGGCTCCGTGATGAGATGAGACTTGTCCATGATGCCGCCGAGACGGAAACATGCGCTAATAAAGTCCCTGACACGGCTGGTGTGTATTTGGTTCCTGCTTTCGTCGGCTTGGGAACTCCATATTGGGACGACGAGGCACGTGGAGCCGTATTTGGACTAACCAGGGGAGCAGATCGCCATCACTTCGTTAGGGCGGCCCTTTGTTCCATCGCGTATCAATCCAAGGACTTGATCGAAGCCATGAAAAGAGAGGCAAAGCTCGAGCTCATGTCTTTAAGGGTTGATGGAGGAGCCTCCGCAAACGCGATGCTCATGCAGTTCCAAAGCGATATCTTGGGGTGCGAAGTTCATCTTCCGCAATTCCTAGAAACAACCGCTTTAGGAGCCGGATATTTCGCCGGTTTAGGATGTGGCTTCTGGAAAGATAAAAGCGAGATTCTCGCCAATCACAAAATAGCCAAAAAATATTACCCGACCATGCCGAAAGAGCAGGTCGACGAACTATATGATGGCTGGCTTGCCGCCGTTAATGCGACTAGGGCCTTCAAGGTCAAGAGGTAATCTAATAATGGGCCG
The DNA here is from genome assembly GCA_024409055.1 of Bacilli bacterium. Taxonomy (GTDB): domain Bacteria; phylum Bacillota_I; class Bacilli_A; order RFN20; family CAG-826; genus Alloenteromonas. The sequence goes on along the minus strand of JAKSUL010000034.1, from coordinate 13,344 downwards.
AGCATAACGTTCGACCTTTTAAAAATCATTTGTCTTTGACAAAGAGAGTAGAATCTATAGAGTTATAGGGCAATGGAAAAGCAAGCAGAAAGAAAATCATTCAACGAATTACTAGATCTCATTCAAACTCCATCCTTCGTGGATAGGGAGTTTATTTTCGAGACGTTCGAAGAAATGGTCGAAGGCGCCAAAGGCCTAAAAGAGATCAACGCTTCATTATCGGCTTTTCAAATAAACTACATTCAATTGGCTCTATATTTGGTCAACGAACACATTTTTTATCTTCACACTCATCCAAACGTTAAACAGGAAGAGGCGGTGAAGGATGAACAATATCAGCAGTTCTTGGCCTCCGTTTCTTTGGATAAGTATTACACCAATGAGCATCTTGCTTATCGCATGGGCTCCTTGGGGTCTAAATACGATCCTGCCATCTCGACCATCAATCTCTATTTGAACTTCATATTGGGAATGTTATCCCATTACAAAAACAACGACCCGAAAGAGACCCTTGTCGTCGATATCATGAACAAAGGTTTCCAGATGGCGAAATGCGTTTCCTCGTTATTAGAAAACGGCTTTGAAACCGAGGCGTTCTCAACTTGGAGGACTCTCCACGAAAACGAATGCATCCTCGAAGTCATCGTAAAATACGGGCAGCCGGTCATGGAACGTTACTTGAAACATATGCGTTATAGCTTGGCTTTCCGCGGCGGCATCCCCAGTAAAGAAGAAACGGACGCGGTGTTCGTTGAGATAAAAGAAGGCATGCGTGCCGTGGATTTGAAATCCAAGGATATGAAACGCTACATTGAATACGGTTGGCTCCTAGGCGTTCCTGACGTTATGAAGATTCAGGATTTCAAATTCAATTTCAGGGACGGAGTTGAACGCGTCGCCGGGCTTAGCAATTACAGCAAAGTCTATGAAATGAGCTCCGAAATCGCCCATAGCTCTCCGCTTCTTATCTACTCAAGAAAAGAATACTTCTACCTCATCACTTTGCTCAATCTATACGAGTCGTTCTTCCGCATCGAGAAGATCTTCATGACCCTCCATATGTCTAGTGTTTCGCCAGAAGATCAGAAGAATTACATCAGAATGAGAAAGATGTATTACGGAGAACTTTTGGCCAACTACGAAATTCAAAAGAATAGATTGGCCAATTTAGCCAACAAAAAATAAAGACAAAATGAAAGCCGATCAGTATCAGGGAAGCCTGAACGTGATCGGCTTTTTAATTAAGGGTTATCAAACGTCTGCGTAGCAGCTTCCGCCGATAAATTCTCTCATAAGGGAATTGCTCGGGACCCAAGAGTCTTCCATATCAACGAAGAACTTGAGCATACGAATCAATCTTTCGGCGACTGGGAATGCCGGAGATTCGCGGTCAATGGCTTGAAGGACCGGCAAAGCGTATTTTTTCATGACCGGTAGTTCGTAGGCCAAGAGGGAATTGTAGACGAAGTCGCATCCTTCCTGGGTGTCATAGATCCATTTGAACTCGCCTCTTCTGACCGAAGGCCACATCATGATTGTGTCTTCTGCGGAGGAGTCGCGGTCCCTTTTGTCGCGGACGATACGTCTTAATAGGCGTAAGTCGGTAAGAGAAACCGGGTTTTGGTTATCAATGTTAAGCTGAGCCTGTGGGGCAATGTAGATTTTGAATTTGACGGACTTTGGGATATCGATGGTCATCTTATTGTTTAACGCATGGATGCCTTCGATGATGATTGGCTCATCTTCGCCCAATTTGATGGTTCGCCCTTCGACTTTCTTTCCGAGGTGGAAGTCGAATCTAGGCAAAGTGACTTCTTCCCCGTTAATCAGGTTAAGCATGTCCCTGTTAAATGCGTCGACGTCGAGAGCGTCGATCGATTCGAAGTCTTTGTTTCCAAACTCGTCGACTGGAGTGGTTGGGTCTCCTTTATCTTTGTAGTAATCGTCGAGCGAGATTCTGATCGGTTTGATACCGCGGCTCAATAGCTCGATGCGCAGACGGTTCGCGAATGTTGTTTTGCCTGAACTCGACGGTCCAGCGACGCAGATGAGTCGGATGGAGTGGATGTCGTCTTGGATCATTTGTCCCAGTTCGCAAAGCTGTCTATTGTGGCGGGCTTCGCTGATGTTGAGGAATTCGATCGGTCCTCTCTCTTCGATCTGCCTATTGATCTCGGCAATCGTTTGGGCGCCTATCGTTTTGGCCCAGTTATGGCTTTCGGTCAAAACACGGCCGAAAGTGGGGGAATCCTGGAATTCTGGGATTTTGCCTCCAAGCTCGGCTCTAGGATATTGGAGCAAGAAGCCCGGAGCCCATAAACGAATCTTATATTTCTTGATGTATCCGGTGCTTGGAAGAAGGTGCGAATACATATAGTTCTTATATTTGCCGCACGCGTAGAAGTGAACGGTCTTTTCTGGGCGGTATGCCAAGATGCCAAGCTTATCTTCTAAGCCGTTTTCTCTATAGAACTTCGCGGCTTCTTCGTTGCTTACGACTTGCCTGATGAATGGGATGTCTTCTTTGATGATGCTTTCGACTTCGTGCTGAACCTTCAAAAGCATAGCCGTGTCGGCGTGGTACTTCGTGTCCAATAGGTGGATAGAGACGCAGCGGCTCACGTTATAGGCGAATTTGATGTGAAGATCAGGATATAAGCGGTGGAACGCTTTAGCCAATATGAAACGAAGGGTGGCTTCGTATATTTTGACGGCGGTCTCGTCTTCTGTTGTCAAAAATTCGATCTCGGCGTCGTAATAAACTTCGTATTGGAGATCGCGAACGCGCTTATTGACCCTTGCGGCGATGAAGTTGCGGTCTGGGTCTATATCTTTGACTAAGTCAAGGAGAGCGACTTTTTGTTCGAATGTCTGCTCTTTCCCTAGGTATTTAAGTGTGAATGACATGCAATTACCTCCAAAGTCCTAAATGATAGAATGAAAGGGCTTTCAAATCAACACAATTTACGCCTTTTCTTTCCAATCACGATAAATCGTGCTGAAGTGACCCAAAATCCTAGGAAACCACCTGCTTAAATGATAAATTAATATACTGCGTTGTCGCCTTGGATAAACTCAAAAATCGAGGCGATGTATTAGGCGATGGAGCGTCTACAGAATATAAAAATGAAGAAATCAGTCCTTTATATCCAGTCCGGTGGCCCGACTTCGGTAATCAACAGTTCTCTCTATGGAGCTTATTCTGAATGGAAAAAGCGCAAAAGCGAATTGGGGGATTTTATCGGATCTCTCCATGGTGTAGAAGGGATCATCAACGATGACCTCATCAATCTTTCCTTGGAAGAAGAAAGCGAGATGGAGCTTCTTCTCCAAACTCCGGGCGCAGTCTTAGGAAGCAGCCGCAAAAAGATGCCAAAGGATCTCTCTGACCCTCTATACGATCAAATCGCCGCCAATGTCGAAAAGCACAATATTGGCTACATTCTCGTTAATGGCGGAAACGATTCAATGGATACGTGCAGCAAACTTTCCTCCGTTTTCGCTAGCAAAGGAAGCGATGTTCGCGTCATCGGAATACCGAAGACGATCGATAATGACCTCTTCATCACCGACCACACCGTTGGTTTCGGGTCAGCGGCCAAATATGTTTGTAACGCCGTTTCGTCTATCATCATCGATGCTACGTGCTATTCAACGAATAAAGTCACGATTGTTGAGGTCATGGGAAGGAACGCCGGATGGCTTACTGCCGCGGTTGATCTTCTCCCCGAAGAAAATAGGCCTGATTTGATTTACATCCCGGAAAGAAAATTTGATCTTTCCGAATGCCTCGACAAAGTGAAGTCCGTTTACGAGAAAAAGAAAGTTTGCATAATCGCTATCTCAGAGGGCATAGATTTAGGCGTGAGCGGAGTGGCCGCCAAAGTCGACGGTTTTGGACACGCTCAGCTCGGCGGTGTCGGCACGCGCTTGGCGAACGTCATCGATTCTAAACTTGGCCTAAAAACAAGGTGCGTGGAGTTGAATTTGCCACAAAGGGCGTTCCCTTCTCTTGTTTCTAAGACCGATAGAGATGAAGCAATCATGTGTGGCGAATGCGGATTAAAAGCCGCCATCAACGGTGAAAGCGGGAAGATGGTCACCATCAATCGCCTTTCTTCGTCCCCGTATAAAGTTGAAATGTCTCTCTACGATGTTTCCTCGATCGCCAACCTCGAGAAGAGAATTCCCGAAGACATGATGGTGGATGACACTAGAATGAGCGATTCGTTCCGCGAATATTGCGCCCCGCTAATCGAAGGAGAAGTAACTCCTATCTATGAGCGTGGAATCCTTAAATCCACTCATTTAGCAAAGCATAAAGCTTAATTGGCTTCGTTTGTTTTAATGCCTGCCTTGTTTTTTGAAAAACAAAGCGGGCTTTTTGTTAGATTGAAAAATAAGCCTATAGAACTTAATATTTGTTTGTCCTCTTTAGAGGAGCCTCTAAAATCGTGAAAAAACTTAATCCCAATGTCAAAAACGTAATCATCCTGGCCATTATCGGCGTCATTGGGGCTTTAGTTTGCCTTCCTTTTGCGTTTATTGAGATCGGCGGATCCAAGTGGCCCGGCCTTTCTCTTGGCGTTGTTTTAGGAACCGCGATTGAAATCGTTTGTTTTCTTCTGCTCATCGAGGGTGCTTCATTGCTTACCGCCACAACTAAAAAAGGCGCCTTGATTTCGCTCGCTTTCAATCTCCTACGCATCGTTTTATTCGTCGGCGGACTCGTCCTTGGCGCTTTCTGCACCTTCGTCTGGAAGGGAAATTGGCTCAACATTTTCGCAATCGCGGCTTCTTATTTCCCGATGATCGTCCTTTTGGTCGTCAATAAAATCGCCGAGATCAAGGAGACCAAATGACGCTTCTTGATTCTTATTACGAAAACTGGGATATGGGCAAATTCGTCGCCCATATGATGGACTGGAAGATCTCCGGTTCTTTATATGCGTCTTTGATCATAATGCTCGTCGTCGCCGTTATCGCCATCATCATCGGCATCATGGCAAAAGTCCAAGATCCAAAGAAGCCGAGCAAAGGCCTTCTTTTCTGGGGCGAATTCGTCTATGAGAAGATGGAAAAGTGGACCAACGAAATGATGGGTCCGGGCTTTGATTATTTCGTCGGATACTTCTTGGTCTTATCGGGCTATTTGTTCTTGGCCTTCATTTGGTCCATCACGGGTATGCCGTCTGTTATCGACAACCTCTTCGTTCCTCTTTCTCTTGCGATTGTCATGTTCGTGCTTTTGCACTTCACCGCCATCAGATATCAGCATTGGTCCTACTTCAAAAGGTATACCGATCCTATCCCGATTTTCCTTCCGATTAACCTCATCACCATGTGGACCCCGATAATCTCGACGACGCTTCGTATGTTTGGAAATGGACTCAGCGGATTCGTTATCGTCGGTTTAGTCCAATGGGCGTTACAAAAAGCTTCCGGCGCTATCTTTACAGCGGCTGGGCAGTGGGGGGAGCCTTGGCTTGCCCCGATCCCTATGGGGATCCTCAATCTCTATTTTGCTTTGTTCTCCGGGTATATACAGACCACGGTATTCGTATCACTCAATGCGGTTTGGTTCGCCAATGAGCGTCCTGAACTTCCAATGAGCGCTACAAGCCAGGTCTTACGCCCTGACCACAAAGCCCAATAATCCATATAGGAGGTAAAAGATATGGAATTACCAGCAGCAAAAGCCATTGGCGCCGCTATCGCGATCCTCGTTGGCTTGGCTTCCTCAATCGGTGAAGCCCTCATTGCCTGCCACGCCATTGACGGCATGGTTCGCAATCCTGAGATGCAACCAAAGCTCAACTCGACGATGATCCTCGCGATCGCTCTCGACGAGTCCTGTGCTATCTACGGCTTGCTCATCTCCATCCTTATTCTCTTCGTTCTCTAATTTTCTAAAGAAAGGGCTCTTTTATGCTCGCATCCATGCTTCTCCCGGTAATGGACGACTCCCCATTCTCGCCTAGCGACTTTTTGGGAAAACTTTTTCCAGAAGGATTTGGAGTCAATCTTCTAATTCAGTTACTCGCCTTTGTCGTTTTGCTTTTGGCGGTTATTTTCTTGGCGGTCAAACCGGTCAAGAAACTAGTCAAAGCCAGAAGACAATATGTCGAAGAAAACCTTCGTGGGAGCGAAGAAGCAAAGAAGATTGCCGAAAAGAACGCAGTGGAGAGCGAAGGTTTGATCACCGAGGCCAAAGAGAAGGCCGCTACTATTGTTGAAGGTGCCAAAATCCAAGCCCAAAAAGAAGCCGATAAGATCATTGAGGCCGCTCACGAAGAGACGGTGCTCATGAAAAAGAAGGCGGATGAAGATATCGAAACCGCCAAAAAGAAGAGCGAGCAAGAAACTCACGACGCAATCGTCGAGGTTGCTATGGAGGCCTCTAGCCATGTCTTAGGACGTGAGGTCAACAGTGATGACAATGCCCGCTTAGTCGATGATTTCGTTAGCGATCTTGAGAAAGGCAAGAAATAATGGACGGAGTAGAAAATAACTACGCTAGAGCTCTTTATGACTTGGTTGAAGCGGATAAACGTTCCGACTATAAAGAAGCCATAGAGAACATCGCCGACGTTTTGAAAAACGACGCCGACGCTTTTAGGTTATTTTCCTCGTATTCAATTTCTAAAGCCGATATCAATAAAATCGCCGACAAAGTATTCGGAGCCTATGGGCTTCCATATTTAGCCGACTTCATGAAAGTCGTCATCGCCCATCATCGCATTTCTTCCTTTTCGCTTATTGCTAGCGAGTTTGTTAGCCTAGTCAACGAATCACAGGGAGTGAAGGAAGGAATCGCTTATAGCGCGGAAAAGCTTAGCAAGGAACAACTTGAAAAGATTTCCGAAGCTTTGACCAATAAACTCGGTCACAAAGTCCATTTAAAAAACGTGGTGGACCATCATCTTTTAGGCGGCGTGAAAGTCGCTTTGGATGGCAAGGTCTATGACGGATCGCTTCGCGGACGCCTCGAAGGCATGAAGAAGCAACTATTAAGCGGAGGGAACCAGATATGAAGATCGATTCCAGCGAGATCGCCTCTCTCATCAAAGCCCAAATCAAGGGGTATGAAGGCAAATTAGAAACCGACGATGTCGGTACAGTCATCTCGGTCGGAGACGGCATCGCCTTATGCTATGGCCTCGATAAAGCCATGCTTGGCGAGTTGCTTGTTTTCCCGCACGACGTTTACGGCATGGTCATGAACCTCGACCGCGAAGACGTCGGCGCCGTCCTTATGGGCAGCGACAGGGAAATCATGGAAGGCGACACGGTCAAACGCACCGGCAAAGTCGTAGAAGTCCCGGTCGGAGATGCAATGTTAGGACGCGTCATCAACGCTTTAGGACAACCGATTGATGGCAAAGGCGCCATCGAATGTGCCTTGACACGCCCAATCGAAAGAATCGCTCCAGGCGTCATGACTCGTAAATCTGTCGACACCCCGCTTGAAACAGGTATCAAGGCAATCGATGCCATGATTCCGATCGGACGTGGTCAGCGTGAGCTCATTATCGGCGACCGCCAGACCGGTAAGACCGCCATTGCTTTGGACACCATAATCAACCAAAAAGGAAAAGGCGTTAAGTGCGTATATGTCGCTATTGGGCAAAAGAATTCCTCGGTTGCTTCTTTCGTTGAGAACCTCCGTTCTAGGAATTGCTTAGATTACTGCACCATCGTCAGCGCTTCCGCCTCTGAATCCGCCCCTCTTCAATACATCGCCCCGTTTGCCGGCATGGCTATCGCTGAAGAATGGATGGAAAAAGGAGATGACGTCCTCATCGTTTTCGATGATTTGAGCAAACACGCCGTCGCCTATCGTACCCTCTCTCTCCTCCTAAAGAGGGCCCCAGGCCGTGAAGCATATCCAGGTGATATCTTCTATCTCCACAGCCGTCTTCTTGAAAGAGCCTGCCGTTTGAACAAAGACTATGGCGGAGGTTCTATCACCGCCCTCCCGATCGTTGAGACTCAGGCCGGCGATATCTCCGCATACATCCCGACCAATATCATTTCCATCACTGATGGCCAGATTTTCTTGGTTACCGATTACTTCAATGCTGGCCAACGTCCTGCTATCGACTCGGGCTTCTCAGTAAGCCGTGTTGGATCGGCCGCTCAATTTAAAGCCACCAAGCAAGTCGCCGCCTCTTTGAAGATCGAGCTTGCCACATATAACGAAATGCTTTCCTTCTCTCAGTTTGGAAGCGACTTGGACGCCGCCACCAAACAAGTCCTCGCCCACGGCGCCGCTTTGATGGAAGTCTTGAAGCAAAAGCAATATAACCCGTACCCATTCACTAGACAGGTAATCGAACTTTTCACCGTTAAGAACGGATACCTCGACAAGATGCCGACCAAAGAGATCGGCGCGTATCTAGAAAAACTAGACTCCTTCGTTGAAACATCCCATCCGGAAATCATCGAAAAACTCAACGCAAATAAAAAGTTTGATGACGAACTTATGGCCAGTTTGAAATCGGCCGTCGAGGAATTCGTAGCCACTAGATAAGTAGGAGAAAAGAATGTCCGTTGGTTTAAACAAAACCAAACATAGGATCGAATCAATCAAATCGACCCAAAAGATCACAAAGGCCATGGGCATGGTTGCCACGGTTAAGCTTAAACGCTTCCGCGACGCCAAAACCAAAAATGCCCTTTATGAGCAAGAAGTCGCAAACGCGATGGCTTTTGCTTTAGCCAATGGGGACAGCTCGGCTTCTCACTACGCGATGGAAAGCGAAAAAGAAGGTCTTGGAACCCTCTATATCGTCATTTCTTCCAACTTGGGACTATGCGCAGGATATAACTCCAACGTCTTTAAGTTCGTTGAGTCGATCTTCAAAGAAGGAGACAAACTCGCTTTCATCGGCGAAAAGGCCAAGACGCATTTCTCCCATGATCCACGATTCGAAAATAGCATCGAGCCATTCTTCGAAGAATACGGAACTGATTTAAACGCTGATGAAGTTTCTAAATCCGTTTATAAGCTCAAGGACGCCTACAACGCTGAAAAGTTCAAAAGGATCGAAATCGTATACACGAAGTACGTTAATTCTCTGACATTCGAGCCAGCCATATACACTCTTCTCCCTTTATCGTTAGTGAGGAAAGAGAACGAGAATGAAAGTTATTGCCCGCCTCTATTAGAGCCAGGCCCACGAGAAATGGTCCACGCTTTGATGCCACAATATCTAAGCAGTGCTCTCAACGCCAAATACATCGAGAGCCAATTGAGCGAACAAGCGAGCCGCAGCCGTGCCATGGATACCGCCAATGACAACGCTGATGAACTCATAAGAAAGCTCACAATCGAGTACAACAAAGCCCGACAAGGGGCTATCACGCAGCAGATCACCGAGGTCGTCTCGGGTTCTACCGCCGCCAAATAAAAGGAGGTTAACCACATGGAAAAAGTTAACGAATCTCTCATCGGAACGATCGTCGAGGCCGTCGGGCCTGTCGTCGACGTTTCCTTCGAGGCCAAGCATCTCCCCGAGATCTTAACGGCCCTGAAGATTGAACTTCCAAACGGAAAGAGCCTTACGGTCGAAGTCATGCAGCACATCGGCGACGATATCGTAAGATGCGTAGCCATGGGCCCAACCGACGGTTTGGTTCGTGGTATGAAAGCCGTGAATACCGAACACCCAATCAGTGTTCCGGTCGGAGAAGCCACCTTAGGACGTATGTTTAACGTTCTTGGAGAAGACATCGATGGTTTAGGTGGAGATTTCGAAAAAGTCGAACATATGCCGATCCATCGCCCGGCTCCGACCTATGCAGATCAAAATATTAGCCACGAAATCTTAGAGACCGGACTTAAAGTCATCGACCTTCTTTGCCCTTATGTCAAAGGCGGCAAAATCGGCTTGTTCGGTGGCGCCGGTGTCGGCAAAACCGTCCTTATTCAGGAGCTTATCTTCAACATTGCCAGCGAACATAACGGCATTTCCGTTTTCGCCGGTGTTGGTGAAAGGTCCCGTGAAGGTAACGACCTCTATTATGAAATGAAAGAGTCTGGCGTCTTAAAGAACACCGCCCTCGTCTTCGGACAAATGAATGAGCCGCCGGGAGCCCGTATGCGCGTCGCTTTAAGCGGTCTTACCATGGCGGAGTACTTCCGCGACAAAGAACGCAAAGACGTCCTTCTTTTCATCGATAACATTTTCCGTTTCACCCAGGCCGGCTCAGAAGTTAGCGCCCTTTTAGGACGTATGCCTAGCGCCGTCGGCTACCAGCCGACCCTTGCGACTGAGATGGGCCAGCTCCAAGAAAGAATCACATCCACCAAAGACGGATCCATCACATCCGTCCAAGCTATTTACGTTCCTGCCGACGACTTGACTGACCCGGCTCCGGCCACGACATTCAGCCACCTTGATGCCAAGACGCTACTTGACCGTGGAACCGCCGCCTTAGGCATCTTCCCGGCCGTTGATCCGCTTGAATCCAGCAGTAACATCATGGATCCAAATATCATCGGAGAAGAACATTATCAAGTCGCCCGCGATGTCCAAAAAACATTGCAGCGTTATAAAGAACTCCAAGACATCATCGCCATTCTTGGCATCGATGAACTTGGTGAGGAAGACAAAAAGATCGTTAACCGCGCTAGAAGGCTCCGTAACTTCTTGTCTCAGCCGTTCCACGTCGCTGAACAGTTCACCGGCATGAAAGGCCAATACGTCCCGTTAAAGGAGACCATCAGAAGCTTCAAAGCCATCTTAAGCGGCGCTTATGACTCATATCCTGAAGCCGCCTTCTTATATTGCGGCACCATTGAAGACGTCGAAAAGAAAGCTCAGGAGATGAATTCTAAATGAGCTTCAAGGTCGTCATCTTAACTCCGAATGGGCTCTATCTTGAAAAAGAGGATGTCGAAGAACTCTACATTCCTTCTTCAAATGGCCCGATGGGAATACTAAGCGGATACACGCCTGGTTATTTTAAACTTGGTGAAGCTGGCATTCTCAAAGTGAAATCAAAGGGGCGTACCCTTTATTTCGCCGTGTTCGGAGGATTTGTCGAAAGCAAAGCCGACAATAAGGTGATGGTCGTGACGGGTAATATCGAAGCTTCGGATTCCATCGACTCCGCCCGCGCTATTGAGGCACAAAAAGTAGCTCAAAGCCGAATTGATGAAAACAAAGACGCCAATACGGTTCGTTTAGCTAAGCTTAAGCTCCAAAGGAATCTCGTTAGGATCTCTGCCAAAGAATTAGGGCAGGGGCATGAATAAAATGAATTTCGTTTTCGTCTCGCCAAATTTTCCGACCCAATATTACAAATGGACCCAATCCTTGAAAGCGAGGGGCCTAAACGTCTTAGGGATCGGCGATACTCCGTATGATCAAATATTGCCTGAGCTAAAGGAATCTTTGACCGAGTATTTTTATTTGCCTGATTTAGGCAATATGAAAGCCATGATCGAAGCCGTATCTTACTTTGAGAAGAAATACGGTCACATCGATTATCTAGAAAGCAATAATGAGTGGTGGCTAAGTAACGACGCGACCCTCAGAGAATGGTTCAATATCGATACGGGTTTCATGCCTAAAGACATGGAACACGTTAAGGCTAAATCGGCAATGAAGGAATATTTCGCTAAAGGCGGCGCTAAAACGATGCGTTATCTTTTGGTGAATGGCCCAGAAGACAAAGAAAAGGCCAAAGAATTCCTTAAGGAGGTTGGCTACCCACTATTTGTTAAACCTAATATTGGGGTAGGGGCTTCCGATTCATATTCCCTTCATAATCAAAAGGAGTTTGATGATTTCTTCTCCAAGAATCTCCCAGAGACCTACATCATGGAAGAATACATCAACGGATACATCGTTTCTTTCGACGGAATTTGTAACGATAGGAGCGAAGTTGTCTTCTGCACAAGCGATCATTTTCCGACCCCGATCGCCGACATCGTGAACGAAACGACCGACTATTATTACTACGACGCCCCCTTCGAATTGGAGTTTAGCGACTTAGACAAAGAAAAATTCCTCGAAGTTGGAAAGTCCGTCGTCAAAGCATTTGGAATCCGCAAAAGATTCTTTCATATCGAGTTCTTCGTCCTCAAGGAAGATAAGCCTGGGCTTGCTAAAAAAGGCGAATTCGTGGCCCTTGAATGCAATATGAGGGCACCTGGTGGAGCGACTCCTGACTTAATCAATTATGGATGTTCGACCTCAGTCTATGACATCTATGCCGACGTCATCGCGTATAACGAAAATAGGCAAAATATGTCTTATCCCAAATATTTCGCATTTGCCTCTCATCGTAGGGATGCTATTTCTTATAAACATTCCCTTGATGAAATAAGGGAAAGATATAATGAAAAAATATGTCTATTGGGCCGCTATCCAGACCACATCGCCGTCGTTATGGGTAACGCCTATATTTACGCCAAATTCGAAAAATACGAGGACGGCCTCGAGTTTGATAAGTTCGTCAGGGAAAAAGCTTAATTAGCGTAATAAGAAGAAACCAAATCTTTGGCGGATTCGGACTCAGAAACATAATTCACGGAGGAATTTAACGTTCCTCCTTTTTTGTATATGCCAACGATTGATTCGCTTTCGATTCCGAATAACGTTCTAAAACTTTCTTTGTCATCATTATTCAAACGATTCCATTCAATCCATGCCAAACGTTTATCGTGGTGGATGGAGTTTTGTAAGGCCATTGTTTCAAAAGCCAAACTTTCGTTAGAGCCATTATCGATATAAAGAAGCCCTTCTGTTTCTTCGGCGCATTTAGCGAACCCGCTATAAGTGGAATAACGATAAATTCTGGTGTTGTTATAAATGGGGGCCATGAACTTTTCGAAGTCGTCAGCGGTGGACATATGGGAATGAAAATCAATCGTCTTTGCTTCCCTTTTGTTCAAAAAGAAGATAGATGGGGTCGATAAATCGTTTAGGATCGGTCCAAAGGAAGGAAAAGCTTCTACGAGCTTATATATCTCTCCGGCTCCGGAAGATAAATCCATCGAATAGATTTCCGTCATCGAATCCAAACAGTAGTTGACCATCTTTGTTTCGAATTTGCGGCAGTGTTCGCAGTTGTGCTGATAAATATATAGAGGGATATCTCTTCCTTTGTTTAATTCTTCGATTAGTCTCCCGCTGTCGGCGGAAGTAGTGACCGTTTCAATGGTGTTGATGGTTGCGCTTCTTTGTAAGAAGTTCTCGCCTCGTCTAGAGAAATAGGGAAGCTCAATGTTATCCTTGAACGAAAAATCCGCTTTGCCATTAGAGGAACAGGCGCATAAGGCTATCGCTAGTGACGAAACAAATGTTAGAAGCGGTTTTTTTCTCATGCCCT
>JAKSUL010000033.1 GCA_024409055.1 Bacilli bacterium | reverse complement strand
TATTCGTCCCACATGGAGCCGACGTGCTCTTTGCTATAGAAAGCGGCGATCTTATCCGAGAGGGCGGAGATTTTTTCGAAATATTCTTTGTCGGTCGCTAGACGGCGAAGTTCGGCGTTGAATCCAGCGACATCGTGAGCTTGCGCGTGATATCCGAAGAAGATGTCTTTATATAATTCCAAGTCACGGAGCAAAACCGGTTTGGAGCTATTAACGGCTTCTAAGATTGCCATCGGCATAAGCTCGTCGAAGGAAGGCATGAACAAGACGTCGGACATATTGAAGACGTCGTTCATTTTGCTTCTATCAACGATGCCAATGAACTTAACGTTCTCCGGCGGGTTCTCCATGATTTTCTTAAGCTCCTTATAACCATCCGTCATCGCGCCGAAGCTGAAACCTCCGGCCCAGACGAAGGTGAGGTCGGGATTAGCCTTCGCGCATTCGATGTAATCAAGAACGCCTTTACGGGTTTGGACCTGTCCGCAGCCTAAGACCACGAAAGCGTCTTTTTTAATGCCATATGATTCCCTGATGGAGTCGATTTCCTCTTGGGGGATCTTATGGAAGTTCTCCTTGGAAACAAGGTTAGGAATATAAGTGATGTTCTCTTTTTTGCAGCCAAGTTTAACTAAAGGCTCGATGAATATCGGATTGACCACCACTATCTCATCGGCTTTGCGGTATGTGCCCATGACGTATTTCTTGAAGACGCCGAAGAAAAGCTTCGGGATCTTGATGGATCCATTTAGTGTCGTCGGAAGAAAATGGACGTACATTACGTTAACGTGACGTTTGCTCATCCTCATCCTATATTTGGGGTTGACCGTGTGAACGTGGTAGATATCGGCTTTGCCTTTATCCTTGTCTTCTAAAATCTCAAAGTCAGGATTTTCTTTGACAAGAGCAACCTGTTCCATATAGGCGCTTCCGACGCCCTGACCTGAAACGGAAGTGGCAGCCGAGAGCATTCTGATTCTTAATTTTTTGTCCATAGTATTTAAATACTACCATACTTCGCTATTTCTAGGAAACACGGCGAGGAAACAAGCACGAAAAAAGCTCCGACTGTTACTAATCGGAGCTTTATTTCTCAAATGGTGCCCCCACTCGTAGTCGAAATGGGATCTCATCCTTACCATGGATGCGTTCTACCGTTGAACTATAGGGGCAGATACCTTGCAAGCTCGCTACAAACTTGTTCGGCTCGCAAATTATACATATACCCACCTCGACGTGCAATATTGTTTTTGCATTTTTCGAGGTGGGTTTGTTGTTTATGCCTCTTCGCCCAGCAAATCGTAAACGAAGGCGTTGGTGATTCTTACTTTCACGATGTCGCCTTCCTTATGCTTTGTTTTGGCTTTGAACCTAATTGCTCCATCAATGTCATCTGGTGCGTTCCAGGTGCTACGAAGAAGATATAGATCGCTCTTGTTCTCATAGCCGACGACTAAGCCTTCCATCACTTCTCCCACTCTATTTTTATTCTTTGAATAAGAGATCTTCATCTGGAGAGAGTAAATCTCGTCTTGCCTCTTCTTTTTGGTGCTAGGCCTAACTTGGTGGGGGAAGTCATAAGAAGCCGTTCCCTCTTCCTTGCTGTAGGCAAAAGCTCCAACATGGTCGAAGCCGATTTCCTCCATCATCGCCAAGGTTTCTTCGTGGTCTTTTTTGCTTTCACCAGGGAAGCCGGCGATAAATGTCGTGCGAAGGATAGCGTCGGGGCATCTTTCCTTGATTTTATGGAATAACGCCATCGTCTCTTTTTTGTTAGCGTGCCTTCTCATGGCCTTTAGCATTTTGTCGGAGGCGCACTGAACCGGAACATCGAAATAATGAGATATGACTTTGCTATTTGCGATGGTGTCGATCAGTTCGTCGCTGATTTCGCTCGGGTATAGATAAAGAAGGCGGATCGAATAGAAGCCGAGCTTCTCAAGTTCTTTCAAAAGGTCCACCACATTTGGTCTATGACCTTTGAAGTCGAATCCATAACGCGTCGTGTCTTGACTGATGAGGGAAACTTCTTTGACTCCTTTTTCGATGAGGATTTTTGCCTCTTCAATTATTTCGTCAAAAGGACGGGAAACGAATCTTCCGCGGATATAGGGAATCGCGCAGAAAGAGCAGAAATTATTGCATCCTTCGCTTATGCGAAGATAGGCGCTATAAGGTTTGGTTGATATAACCCTGACTAGAGGATTAAGAGGGGCGATTCCCTCCTTGACGTTAAGAAGCTCCTTCAAGAGCTTATGAAGATCGCCGTAGTTCCTGATTGGAACTAGGCAATCGGCTTCTTTAAGGGCCTCTTTCAAATCTTCGAAATAACGCTCGACTAAACAGCCAGTGACAGCGACTTTGGCTCCGTATTGGGCCATTTCCATGATCGTGGCTATCGACTCTTCCTTGGCGGAATCGATGAATCCGCACGTATTGACGATGATTAAATCCGCGACGCTTGGATCGTCGGTCAAATCGAAAAGCTCTTTGTCGAACATTCCTAGCATCATCTCGCTGTCGATGAGGTTTTTGGCGCAGCCGAGGCTGACTAATCCGATTTTCAGTTTATCGTTCATATTTCTTATTGAGCCTAGCTAGCTCGGCGATCCTTTCTTCGAACGGTTGAAGGCTTACCATCCTCCAAGTCCAGTTGGCTTCATTGATGAGTCCTGGGGTGTTGGTCCTAGCTTCGCTACCTAACTCAAGGATATCTTGCATGGAAACGATAGCGGCCAAACACTTCTTGCCCAAAACGTACTCGTAGAACAATCGGGTGGGATTATCTCCTTCATATCCGATTTGGCGGAGCGCTTCCAAGTATCGGCCTTTATCGTAATCGCTAAGCTTTTCATAGAAGCCTTTGAAGGTGTCGTTATCGTGCGTTCCCAAATAAACGACCATGTTCTCCTTATTCCAATCGAATTCTTCCTTTTTCTCGATTTCGGCATCGTTGAAAGTGAATTCGACGACATTCATACCGGGGAAGCTATAGTGATCGCGAAGCAACAAGACTTCGGAGCGAAGTTCTCCGAGATCTTCGGCGATTATCTTATCGCGGGACACTTCTTTTAGAAGGAGGTCGAAGAATTCATATCCAGGAGCCTCGATCCAACTTCCTTCAACCGCGGTTGGGCAAGAGGAAGGAATCTTCCAATAAGTGTCGAAAGCCCTAAAGTGATCAAGACGGATGATGTCGTATATTTTGGAGTTCTTCTTGATTCTATTTCTCAAGAACTCGTAATTGGTTTCTTTTAGATATTCCCAATCGTAAATGGGATTGCCCCACCTTTGGCCGGTTTTTGAAAAATAGTCGGGCGGCACGCCGGCGATCCAATCGGGTTCAAGGGTTTCCTCATTCAAAAGGAAGCATTTGCGGTTGCTCCATACGTCACAGGAATCGTATCCGACATAGAAAGGGATGTCCCCT
This sequence comes from Bacilli bacterium, assembly GCA_024409055.1. Taxonomy (GTDB): domain Bacteria; phylum Bacillota_I; class Bacilli_A; order RFN20; family CAG-826; genus Alloenteromonas. The sequence continues at coordinate 16,205 of JAKSUL010000033.1, read as the reverse complement.
ATTATCTCTATGCCTTTGCTTTTTGCGTAATCGTGAAGCCTTCCCCACTGCTCATAAAGAGTCTTTTGGAGCCAGATTTCATAATCGACGCCTTCTTTTTCTTCTTTGGTCAGTTTCTCTTTGTTCACCAAAAAGTCGCGGTCTTTTAACGGCCACGCGTTCCAAGAAGCGTTGAAGTTGCGTTTCTTTAGCATCACGAAAAGAGCGTAATCGTTAACCCAACCCTCTTCCTTTTTAAAAGAGTCGAGAGAATGCGGGTTTATCTTCATCTCGGCCTCAAAGGCCTTTTTTAGTAAAGGGGCTTTGAAGGTTTTTACGTCTTCATACATCGTCCTTGGATAATCGCGATTAAAGTCCTCTGGATAATCCAATAATCCTTTGGCGAAGAGCAAATCAAGATCGATATATAACTCATCCATCGCGTAGGAGCTAAACGGCTGATACGGCGAATGGCCATAGCCAAGCGGGTTTAAAGGCAAGATTTGCCAAAGTTTAAAGCCGCCTTTGCTCAAGGTATCCACAAAACGGTAAGCTTCAAGGCCAAATGTCCCTATGCCATGCCTTCCCGGCAAAGCGGAAACGGGCATTAAAACGCCAGATTTTCTTCTTTTTTCCATGACGTCTCCTTTATGCGGCCCTTCTTTTAGCCTTAATCTCTTCCGTCTTCATCTTTAGCTTCTGAGCGAAAACGGCACAGTCGTCTTTGATTTCCTTATGGGTAAAGGGGAGGGTCAAGACGAATATGAGGGGCATTCCTAAAAGAATCGAAGGCAATATCATCCACAAAACGGGGACGAAATAACGAATGTGATCGACCTCCCATTGGACGCCGCACATCCAATACAAGGGTTCTAATACAGGGTCCACCGATGAGCTCGGGCCAAAGCTTAAAGAAGCGTTTCTGACATCTCTTGACCAGAAGTATTCAAACGGCAAATCGACGAGCCTAGATCCCCAAAGGAGAAGCTCGTTCATGACGATGATGGTTTGAGCGGCCAAGAAGAGGACAAGAAGCATCGGTATCCTCTTATAAGAGAATTTATGGAATCCGCTTAAGGCGATCAAAACGGCGACGATGATCAATATCGCGTGGCAAAGATAGAAACGCGCCACCTCAAAGAAAGCGGCGACACTTACTAACGGGGTGCTTAATGCCGTAGAAGGGGCAATAAAGACAACTAAACCCGAAACTAAGCCGATGACGACGAGGTAATCTTTCATATACGTGCCACCCCATTTGTATAAAAAGGGCGACAAGGTTATCAAAAGCGCGCAGAGATTCTCCGGCGTGCTTTGTCTAAGGGAATAAGGCCAATCGACCCAGATATACCCAGGCATGAACTGTTTGACGAAATGAAGGACGAAGTTTGCAAGGCACAAGGAAAAAACCAAGTTATCGGCAAACTTCTCGCCTTTTTTGCGGCAAGCCCACACGAGTAAAGCGCAGGTCAAAACCAGCAAAATCATCGGAAGAAAGTAAAGTATGTTTCCAATCTTGACGATGTTGGGCATGTCACTCTCCGAAGCTTGGGCCTCCCTCCACTATTCCTTCAAGAACAATGGATTCAGCTGGATAGTATTTCTTCATCTTCTCGATGAAAGAGGCGGTTTCTTTCTTGTCGACGAAGCAGATGATTCCGCCGGCGAAGCCTCCGCCCATGATTCTGGCGGCACCGTGCTCCATGTTTTCGTTAGCGCGGTCAACGGCCTGCTGGAGAGAGCCTTCATAGATATCGTCGACCATCGTATTCTTCAATAATGTCTTTGAGGATTCTTGGGATTGGCGAATGGCCTCTAAGAATTTCTCGACGTTATTGTGAAGAATGGCGCTCTTGGCCATATTGACCCTTCCGTTTTCTAAGAAGAAATGGCGGGCCCTATCGGCGGGTCCCTTTGGAATGATGCGCCTCTTGTCGATGGTGTTCATGAACCTATGGTATTCGATTTCCCTGAGGTAGAAGGCATCGTAATAAGAAGCGACCAAGAACATATCCTTTGGGATTCTAGCGTACTTATCGGTGAGGTTGGCGTGGCTTCCGCCGGTGTTGATCAAAACGATGTCGAGCGGAAGGTTGAAGCTGATCGGCTTAACGATCGGGGCTTTCGGATCGGCGAAGTCGAGGAAGTCGACGGAACCAAAGCTCGTTCCGCATTGGTCTAACAAACCGCATGGCTTTCCGAAATAGACGTTCTCGGCGTATTGGCCGATTTTGGCCATATCTAACGGGGAGACTTTATCCTCGTTATACAAATGGGAAACGACGCCGACGATAAGAGATTCATAGCAAGCGCTAGAAGAGACGCCGGCTCCCGGGAAGATGTCGCTAGAAAGGGCAAGCTTGAAGGCTCCGATTTGGAAGCCTAGTTCTTTCATCTTGAAAAGAACACCCTTGGTCAAAGCGATGGAAGTGCCCTTCTCTTCTTTTTTCATCTCCAAATCAGAGATGGAGAAAGAGAAAGGATCGTATCCTTCGCTATGGACGGTAACAATGCCATCTTCGCTTTTGGCGACGCGTCCGTGGATGCCCATTTTGCATCCTCCGACTAAGCATAAGCCATGGTTGTGGTCGGTGTGGTTTCCGACAATTTCAAGACGTCCATGGGAGAAGACGGATTCGCTTGGCATCTCGCCGAACGATTTCGCGAATAGTTCTTTGGCTTTTTCTTGGCAGGTCATACTTATTTAAGGGTTGCAAGGAAGGCCTTGAGTCCCTTCTTTCCTTTCTCGTCGTTCTTAAAGACGGCGGTGTTATTGAGAATTCCGCGGCAGACATCGTTGACGTATTCTTTCGAAGTCTTTCCGCTCTTCTTAAGATCCTCGATCATGGTCTTGAATTCGGCCATATCCGGGTGTTCTTCGATAAGCTTATCAAAGTCGACTTTTCCGGCCACGACATCATCGACGGAGGCGAGCTGTCTCTTTAAACGAGCCGGGAGGATGAATAGACCCATGGCTTCGATTAGGCCAATGCCTTCTTTCTTGATGTGATGGTATTCGGGGTGGGCGTGGAAGATGCCGTCAGGATATGTGGCATCACACCTGTTGTTGCGGAGAATGATATAAAGAGAATATTCGCCGTTGATCTTTTCGGCGATGTTGGTGGTCGTGCTGTGACGTCCGTTCTCGTCGTTAGCGATGATGGAGTTCTCGGGATCGTCATAGTTTTGCCATGCGCTTAAAATCTTGCTTCCGGCTTCGACCAAGGCCTCTTTGGATTTAGAGGTGAGCTTGAAGACGGTGTTATAGAAATCGAGTTTAACGGCCTTAACGCCTTTGACGTTGACGTCGAATTCATATTCTTCTTTGGAGAACATGACCGGAAGACGGTGGGCGCCGCCCTGGAAATGCTCGTGGTTGAGGATGGAACCACCGACGATCGGAAGATCGCTATTGGATCCGACGAAGAAATGCGGGAACAAATCGGTGAAGGCAATAAGCTTGGAGATGATCCTGGGGCTAACCTCCATCGGAACGTGCTTCTCGTAGAAAAGAATGCAGTGATGATCGTAATAGCCGTATGGCGAATATTGGAGATACCACTTCTCGTCATCAAGGGTGACGGGGACGAAGCGGATGGATTCTCTAGCGGCCTTGGTGTCGTTTCCCTCAAAGCCGAGGTTTTCGTGGCAAAGAACGCACTTTGGATAAGAGGTCGACTTGGCGTTGACCAATTTGGCGATGTCTTTGTTATTCTTCTCTGGCTTAGAAAGGTTGATGGTGATCTCTAAGGAGGTCTTGCCGTCTTCGTATTCGGCGAGCCAGCCAATATTGCGGTCGACTTCGGTTTTGGCGTAATAGTTGTTCTTAACGCCTAAATCGTAGAGGTAGTCGGTGGCGAGTTTTGGATCGACGTCATATAAAGCGGCGAAGTTTTGGTTAACTTGGCTTGGAAGGGGGGTCAAAAGACCCATGACCCAGACCATTTCGCGTCCAGCGGCCTTTTCTTCGTATCCCATGGAGGAAACCAAATATTCTTTTCCTTCCGCCATGAGGGCATCCGGAACTTCCATCTCTTCAATGGCCTTGCGATCAATTTCTCCTTCATACGGAGCATCGAGTTTGAACTCCTTCAAAAGAAGGTTCCTTTTATAGATCGCGTCCTCTTCGTCCATATGGAGATGGATTTGAGCGTAAGCGATGAGTTTTTCAATAAGTTCTGAAATCATAATCATTCCTTTCCAAATGCGTATTCAACGAAACGTTTTCTCGTTTCTCCCGCCTGGACTAGCATCGAAGCGTAATCAAGCGGTATTTCGACGGCCTCTAAGGTGATGCCGCCATGGATGACGTCAACGTTTCCGTTGGTTAACGCCATTCCCGTGGTCGGGTAATTATTGCTATAGACGATGAGACATGGAAGATCGCTATAGGCGTCGAGTCGGCATCCGTTTCCGGTCAAGGTCGCGATGATTCCACCTCTTTTATCTTCGTCGATGACGAAGGGGTGATCGTAACCACGGGCCTTTGTGTTCACAAGCTCAGGATCATTGACGTGCTCGGATATCTTCATGCCCTTCCTGAAATCGAGGACGGCGGGGACATCGATTGGTCCGATCGGATTGAGGTCCTCATCATCAACTTTCATGATCTTGGAGGATTCGATCTTCAAGACGTGGGACATGATGTCTTTGCTTCCGCCTAAGTTGAAGTAAAGGTGATTCGTCGGAGCCAAAAGGGTCTTTTGGTCAGGGCTCATCTCGAATTCTATTCTTAGAGATGGCCTATCATGCGGCATGACGTAGCGGACCAACCAATGGACGTTGCCGTTAAACCCGGCTTCATCATCCTTGGAATCGTATTCGAAGATAACGTCGGTGCTCCTTTCGTTTTCTTCGATCTCGTACTCGAATCTTTTGGTCGATATCGAGTTGAAGCCACCATGGAGGCAAGTCTTTCCTTCGTTGGGCTCAAGTTCGAGGCAAATATCGTCATATTCAAGATGAGAATCTTTGATTCTGCCATTTAAGCGGCCGATCGTCTTACCAAAATATTGGCCCCTCGTTTTCATGAGTTTATCGATATCGGCGGGGGCGTATGTCATGACCTTGCCGTCGTATCTAATTTCGACCACCGTGGCGCCGACATCCGCAAAGATGACGGAAAGCCCTGATTTGGAATCGATCTTTATAAGGTCGTATTCCTTCATTTCTTTTGCTTCAAAGCTCATAAAGGCGAAACCTCCAATAATATTTGCTTGAGTTCGTTTGCGTCGAATTCTTTGGGGACCGGGTAAAGAGGATTCGCTTCTTTGTCGGCGTGCTTAGCTAACCCTTCTAAGTCTTCTTCTTTGATGAGATGATCGAAGGAAACGGGAATATCCATCTTCTTGTTCATCTCCTCTATCCAGGCGATGAAGGCCTCGCTTTTTTCTTTTTCTCCGACATCAGTCTTAGTCAAACCGATGTAATCGGAAATTTCGGCTAAACGCTTATAGGCTTTGCTCCCGTAAGCTTTGAGGCAGTGTGGCAAGATGACTGCGTTAGCTAGGCCGTGCGGTGTGTTGTAGTAGCCGCCTAGGGCATGCGCTAGAGCGTGCACATAGCCAACGTAAGCGCGGGTGAAGGAGACTCCGGCTAGATAAGAAGCCTTTTGCATGGCCTCGCGAGCTTTTTCGTTGTTCTTATCTAGATAGAATTCGTAAAGGTTATCTTTGATAAGGGCAATCGATTCTAAGGCGTATTTCTTCGTCTTCTTGGTTGAAGAACGTCCGATATAGCTTTCTACGGCGTGGGTAAGCGCGTCCATGCCAGTGCTCGAGATGATCTTCTGGGGAAGGCCAGACAAAAGGGAATTGTCCAATATTGCGGCGTCTGGAATAAGCTTAGGGTCGCTTATGGAGAACTTGTCTTTCGTTTTGGGGTTGACCACCACCGCTGCGACCGTGGTTTCAGAACCAGTTCCGGCCGTCGTCGGAATCGCTATGGAATAAGGCGGCCTTTTGCTGACTTTAAGGACGCCCTTTAGTTCGCTAAGCGATTTCCTGGGGTTCGATATCCTCGCGCCGACGGATTTGGCGGTGTCAATGCTAGATCCTCCACCCAAGGAGATTAGGCAGTCGCAATTTTCCTTTTTGTAAGCGGCGACCGCTTCTTCCACGACATCGAATGTCGGGTTCGGGCACACTTTATCAAACATCGTATATGGAATCTTGGCTTCTTCTAAGGCCGCGATGAGCCCTTTCTCTAAGCCAAGAGATACAATGCCTGGATCGGTGACCACCATTGGTTTTATTTTGTTTTTCTTACCGAGCAAAGAAGCAACCTCTTTGACGGATCCGACCCCCTCGAATAACTCCGGCTCGGAGAAATCGAGGAAGGAGGAGGCCACAAACAGGATGTTTTGGTAAACTCGGCAGCCAAAAGTTCTAAATGGATTCATTTCATTCGCCTCATCATAGGAACGGTGCTAAGACCCTTAATAGGCCCCAGCCGAGCTTATGCTTCTTATGCCACTTCTCCCACTTGTCGAGGGTTATTTCCTCAGAGCGTTCGATTGTGGCTTCGAAATCTTTCTTCATATCGGCGATAACCGGGGTTTCCGCCATAAACGTTCCGCACTCCAAGTGGAGATAAAGGGATCTAGAATCGAGATTGATGGTTCCGACCGTGGCTATCTTATCGTCGGAGATAAACACTTTTTCATGGACGAAGCCCGGCGTGTATTCATACACTTTGCATCCGGCTTTAAGAAGCGGCCCATAGTAAGACCTCGTCATTTGGAAGACCATTTTCTTGTCGGGGATATGCGGGGTAAGAATTCTTATTTCAACCCCTTGCTTAGAGGCCATGCATAGCGCGGTCTCCAAGCCTTTGTCGATCATAAGATATGGAGTCGTGATATCGACATAGCGTTTGGCTTGGCTGATGATCGAGAAATACACCTCGTAGCCGGTAGCTTCGTCATCAAAGGGGATATCGCCATACGGCTGAACGTATCCTTTCGCCTCAACAGGCGGCACTTCAGAAGCGTATTTAGACGGGAGGTAATCATCCCCCTCTATCTTTCCTCTATGGTCGAAACTGGCGAACCAGTTCGTGAGGAAGAGGATGGTGAGCCCATAGACGCCTTCGCCTTTAAGCATGACGGCGTTATCTTTCCAATGCCCGAATCTAACCTTCTCGTTGATGTATTCGTCAGCGATATTGATTCCTCCGGTGAATCCGGTGTGGCCGTCGATGACGAGGATCTTGCGGTGATCACGGTTATTTAGCCTGACGTCCGTTAATGGGCGGAGCTTGTTGAACGGATTGCACTTAATGCCCATCTTCCTGATTTTTTTGTAGTAGCGATAAGGAACGGTGCTCAAGCAGCCGACGTCGTCATACATCATTCTGACGTCCACTCCTTCTTTGGCTTTGCGGGCCAGCACCTCCAAGATGGTGTCGAAGAAACGGCCGTTTTCAATGATGAAGTATTCGAAGAAGATGTAATGCTTGGCTTTTTCGAGTTCTTGGATCATGACAGGGAATGCATCATCGCCAAGCGGGAAATACTGAACCGAAGTGTTGGCGAAGACGCCAGAGCAATTTGTTTTTTCTAGATACGCCGAGATTTTCGAGGCTTCGGGGCAAGAGGCGCGGAGAGACTCGAACACCTTTGGGTCGGAGGCCGTATTATTGAACATGCGGCTGAAACGGCGATATTTTTTAGCTAAACGCGGCGACATCGTCTTATTGGCGAAAACTAGATATAAGACAACGCCTAGGACCGGTAAGGCAATGATGACGACGAGCCAGCTGACCTTATATAAATCGGCGACGTTGGTGTTAACGACATATAAAGACGTGAAGACGTCGATGAGGAAAGTCAAACCGACGACGATGGCGATGACGCTTCCTTCCGCGCCTTCAAAGACGTCCAAAACAAAGAGGGCGATGAGGCCCACTATTCCAGCGACTTGGATAAGCAGCAAAAACAAGACGAAGGCTTTTTGAATGAATCCTGGCTTCAATAGTTTCATTTGTTCCTAAATAGCGTCGCCTTTTCGACGGTCACGCTTCCCTCTCCCTTGTAGGTGACTTCCACCGCTTCGATATCGAGGCGCTCATAAGAGAAGACGTGGTAGTACATGTTCTCCTTGACGGTTTCTTTTTCCGATGCGCCATAAGGAACGTAGGTGACATCCTTCTTTTCGGCGCTTTGAATCCTCACGGGTTCTGTCGTTTCGTCCAAATAGAAACCTCTGACCTCAAAGTCGTTTGCCTCTCCTTCGAAAGATAGGCCAATGGACCTCACGGTCTTCTCGGGCTGCTCAACTTTCAAAGTGAAGGATTCTCCGTTAGCCAAAACGAGCGATTCGACGCTTTTGGCCAAAGCGTGCGGGGTAACGAGTTCAAAGCCATCTCCGCCACGAATGCCGATATCTGGGTTCTTCACACATATGTATGCGCCCACGGAAACAAAAAAGACCGCATAGAAACTAGAGAGTCCTGCGATGGCGATAAGAAGCTTTTTGGCGTTACTTTTCATCGTTCCTTATTTTAAGGAACGTAGCCGAATATGTATAGTGAAACAAGAAAAAAGATAAAGAAAACCTTCGGTACTAGGCCGAAGGAAGCTGATTTTTAATCAGATTTTCTTTTTGCAACGTTCCCAAGCGACTTGACAATAAATGGCCTTGGAACCGTTTTTGAAGCCATCGTGGTTGAGGTCTTCGGTGAAGGCCCTTATTTCCTCTTTCACGTCTTCGCCATTATAGGCCCTTTCGATTAGGGCGTGCGTTAATTTATAGCATTCTTTAGCTTTATTCCAAAGGTCTTCGAAGGTCTCTTTGCTCTCGATTCCGGTGACTGGATGCTTCCAGGTCCTGCCTGTCTCGTTGAACTGATCTATCCCTTCGTATTTTTTGAGATTATGCGGGTAGCTCATGCCCATGAGAAGGTTATGTTTTCCTCCAATCCTCCAAATGGCTCTTTTGAATCCCGAAGGGCTCCATAAGAAATTCATTGCAAAGCAATAATCCTTGTATCCCTTATAAAAATCGAGGTCTTCAAGTTCGACATCGGCTGCATACGCCCACATCTTTGAGATCTTTTTGACTTGCTCTTCATCCATCAAAATGGCTTTTTTCGGGTTCGTGTAGTTCCCATATTTCTTGCCAAGCTGAACATCGAGGATAGCCTCATATGCTCCGTGACTATATTTGTAGAAACCGGTGAGCTTGCCGTCTTGATCGAAGCCGGATTCATAGAAGATATATGGGTGGAAGGTCCTATCGACGTCATAATGCATCCATAATCCGTCTAAATATGCGAAAAGAAGGTCTTTGTCTTCACCTGCTTTCAAGGCGTATTCCACCATCTTCCAATAGGTATCCGTTGGGTCCATGTGATGGATTCTGCCACCGTAAGACTCAATTTCTTTGTAGTTTTTCTTGTAGCGTTTCCAAGGCCTGATCCCAAAGTAAAAGAAATGGTCGGGCCCTTGGGTGCCTAGGAATATGGCCTCTTTGTATTTGGTTTCGGGGTCCTTTATAGCCTCCTTGCAGAAGCTATAGTGAGTTAACATTGCTGGCATAACTAGTCTTGATCCAAAGCTTCGAGTCCTTTTTTGTTCGAGACCTTATTGGCTTTGACGTTTTTGACGAAGAGGAACATGATGGCGGCTCCAAGGAAGAAGATGCCGGAATAGATCGGCATGACCTGGTAGCCAACGGCTTGGAACAAGAAGCCGATGACGATCGGGGTCAAGGACTGAGCCGCCATAGAAGCGGCGTAATATAAGCCGGTAAATTTGCCAATCTTCTTAGAAGAGCAGAGTTCGACGACCATCGGGAAGCTACAGCAATTGATCAAAGCCCAGCCGATGCCAGAGACGCCGAAGATGACGTAAAGGATGACGGGGAATTGATGGAAGGTAGTAGGCACGCCGTTGATGTCTTTAACGTAAGTGACGTCGCTTGGCTTAACAAAGGCGCAGACAACCATCATGGCAATCAATAATCCTAAGCCGATGACGATGGTCCATTTGCGGCCGATCTTGTCCGCTAAGATTCCGGCCGGAACGAACGTGACTAAAGAAGCAACCGTTAAGACGATCGTGCAGGTAGACATAGAACCGGATTCGGAGAGGAGATAATAAATGCCATAGTTTTGGCCGAAGGTCTCGATGGCGTTGAAGCCGAAGAACCAGAAGAATTCAGCCAAAAGGATGAGGATGAGCATGATGAGGTTTTTCTTTGGCATCGGGGCTTCGTCATCGACTTTTTCCTCGACAGCGGCCTCTTCTTCGCCACGTCTCATATCCTCTTCCATTTCAATGGCGACTTCGTTTTCTTTGACCTTCACGAATAAAACGATGCAAGTGACGACCATTAAGACCGAAGCGATGAGGAACGGGGTTTCGATGATCCAAAGGTTTCCAGCTCCAGGCATGCCATAGCTGGTGATTTTTAGGAACATGGCAAGGCCGCCGGCGACCATGGCACCGACATATCCGACGAGGTTGATGATGCCGTTAGCTTTGCTACGGAGTGGCTTTGGGGTAAGGTCAGGCATCAAAGCAACGGCTGGGTTACGGTACATCATCATGAAGACGAGAACCAAGCCCATGCAGACGATGACGCCCGCAAGATTGTTCAAATGGTAGAAAAGCGGAATAAGAGGGAATACGAGAGCGGACACGGCGGTTCCGATAAGGATGTAAGGCATCCTCTTGCCGATTTTCGTGTGGGTCTTATCGCTTAGGTTTCCAAAGATCGGAAGGAGGATAAGCGCGGCTACGTTATCCATAGCCATAATGACGCCGACGATATAGGAGACTTCTTCCGAAGTTTTGCCCATGGACTCCATGAGGAGGTTGGTGAGCATCGGCGAACAGTAGGTGTTATAGACTTGCCAAAGCATCAAAATGCCGAAGAATGCAAATCCAATAACAAAAGTCCTCTTAAAGTTGAGTTTCAGGGCTTTCTTGGGAGAGGTTTCCCCTTCAGCCGCATTTTTGTTTAAAAGAGCCATTTTTTATGTCCTTTTGTAAATTTGTGCTAATTGTAACATAAAAGAAAAGCCACCTACGAGGGTGACTTTCAAATTAGGCGACCGCTTGGGCGAATATTGATTCGATCTGATCAAACAGCGAGACATTTAGTTCGCTGGTCTTTTCCTTATCGATCGAAGACTCAAATGCCTTTTTGTCCTCTAAGCTTAATTTATTCCAATCGCCGAGTTCTTCTAGCTTGGGGTCCACGATATCTTTCTTGTACGTAAGAGCGGCATCGCTATAGAAAAGATCGGTATGGGTTCTTCCTTTTAAATATATCGGGGTCGTTCTTTCGTTCCCAAAGGAAGCCGATTTGTAATACGATCCAGAATAAGAAGTAACCGTTTCGTCTAATTCCCCTTGAACAAGGATGACTTTAGCGTCGCTATTTTTCTTTAGGGCATCGGCGGCGTTAAGAAAGCCTTTTGAGCCTCTAAGTGCGACTAGCCCCAAATCCATGCACCACTTCGTCGCGTCGGCGAAATCGCCGAGCCCTTTTCTAGAGGAATCGATCATTTCTAAGTCGGGCTGGATAAAGGAGGCGAAAGAAGCCACCGCTTTCGGAGAAGATTCGTATTCATAGGAAGCAAGCGCGCCATAAGCTCCCCAACTATGACCGACGAGGCACGTTTTGAGGTTTTTTGTCTTTTCCCATTTTGAGGCTGCTTTTACAGCGTTAGCGACATCTATCGCGCTTTGATCCAAATAATGGCTTTTGCCCTCGGATTTGCCAGAGGCCGTCAAATCCACCGCCAAAACATCCCAGCCCTTTTCGACGAAATAGGTCTGGTAATTAGCGTCCACTCCGTCCGCTTGGGAAGTCAAGCCGTGCGCAGCAATAACTAAACCTTTGGGGTTAGGAACCTCATATAGATAGGAAGTCAAAACATTTTCATCGCTTTCAAAAGTGAATTCGGTTCGGCTCGATAAAGAAGGGATGTCCTTCCTTATTTTATATATATAACATTCGCGGTTCGTCGAAAGGTCTTCGCTCGTTGAGGCACGCCCATTAAAAATGCTGCCAACGATTATCGAAGAAACCGGGAGCATTGGGGCAATCGAAAGAACCAAGACCGACAAGGCTATTCCAACTCCGAATAAAATTCTGTTTTTCGTTTTTGGTTTCATATAGCGGACAAGAAGAAGCTTTCGATGTATTGGAACATGGATTCGTCGATTTCGGATGAGCGATCTAAATCGATGCGAGAATATACGGATTCGATGGACTCGAGCAGTTTCGGAGAGTTTTCATCTTCCTTTTCGCTTTTGGCTTTTTTCCTAATCTCTTCTATTTCTTCGATAAAAGGCCTCGTGTAATTAATAGCGTCTAATGAGTACCAAATATCGTCGTGGGCTTTTCCTTTGCAAAGATAGCGCTTGGCGTTTTTGTTTTTGATTTGGTCGAAATAACCATATAAAGAACAGTTTTCAAGCGGGATCGTTGGATCTAAGTCGCCATGGATAAGCAAAACGTGGGTCTTTCTGGCCTTATTGATTCCATCAATCGCCGAAAGGAACCCTTCTTTGCCGACCCTTTCATCGACCGCGGTGTCCATATCTGGCTTAAAGAGTCCGACAAGAGGCCCCACGAGCTTTCCAGCTTGAGCCGACATGACTTCGTCAGGTTTAGCGTATCCGCTCATCTCGGCCACCGCTTTTGGGGTTTGGTCGAAATTAAGGGAAGAAGAAACGCCATAAGCACCCCAGCTGTGGCCTAAAAGGCAAATGGGGAGTTTGGATATTTCGGGCGTTTTATGGATAAAGTGCAAGGCGGCAGCCACATCATATGCGCTTTGGTGCATGCCGATGATCGAATCGCCCTCACTTCTTCCAGAAGCCGTCAAGTCGACGGCGAAAACATCCCATCCGTGGGTGACGAAATAATTTTGATAAGCGGCGTCCAAGCCATCCGCCATAGAAGTGAAGCCATGGACGCAAACAACGATCCCCTTTGGTTTAGGGACTTCGTAGAAATAGGCGGTCAATTTGTTATCTCCGGACTGGAAGTGAGCGATTTTCCTGTGTTCAAGAGCGGGATAATCCTTCCTTGTTTTCCTAAGACGGTTGATATCGTCTTTGAAAAAAGTCTCTGGATCAGAGCCTCTTTTGTCAAAAATGGCGTGGCTTGCGATATGAGCGCCGGCCACAGAAAAAGATTTCAACGCGCCGAAAATAGATCCAGCCGTAAGCCTAGTAAACCACGAGGACTTTTTCTTTTCGTTTTCTGCCATGTTCTACATTATACACACATACGCAAAAGAAAAACCCCAAACATAGGCTTGGGGTTATTTTCTAATTTACCTCTTCTGGATCTTGCCAGCTTTGGCGCCCTTGGAGGCATGGACGAGGATGGTAGCGCCTTTAGCTTCAAGGGTCTTGGCGTATTCCATAGCCTCGACTTTGTTCTTGAAGAGCTTAAGGGCCTTCTGTCCTTTGTTGGCCTTGATGGACCAAACTCCATCTTCAGCGCGTTTTACAACATGGTAGGTCTTGCCTTTGAGAGTTTCTTCAGCAGCGGCGGCTGGCTTAGCGGCGGCTTTCTTGGCCGGAGCTTTCTTGGCCGGGGCTTTCTTGGCGGCTGGTTTAGCCTCTTTTTCTTCGGCGACCGGTTCTTCAGTGGCGGCCTCTTCGACAGGGGCGGCTTCCTCAGCCTTTTCTTCCTCGACAGGAGCCACTACTTCAGCGACTGGTTCTTCTTTCTTTTCTTCTTCGACTGGGGCCGGTTCTTCTTTAACCGGTTCTTCAGCGACGGTCTCTTCGACAGGGGCCACCGTTTCAGCGGCCGGTTCTTCTTTCTTTTCTTCTTCGACCGGGGCTTCTTCCTTCACGGTTTCTTCGTAAGCCGGAGCGGCAACCTCTTCTTCGGTCTTTTCTTCTTCGACCGGGGCCGGTTCTTCTTTCTTTTCTTCAACCATGGCGGCAGCCGGAGCTTCTTCAGTAGCGGCTACTTCTTTGCTGCAGCAGATAGCGGCGACGGAGATGAGCATGGCTAAGAAGGTGAAATCGATATCGTATCCCATGATGCCGATGCAGAGCCAAGGTTTGGTGGCGCCAGAGGTGATGATTTCTTTGAGGTCCTTGGCAAAGAAGGACAAATAAGCGGCGTTTTCGGCGGCTTTTTCTATTCCACCGAACAAATAGATGAAGCAGAAGCTGGTGCCGAACAAGAAGGCAACCATGGAGATGATGGACATCGCGGCTTTTGCTTTCTTGGCTTTGGCTTTGACGCCAGAGGCAATAGCAAGAAGGATCATGATGACGAGAGCGACGATCCAGATGAGCATGAAGCCATCAGTTTCGAGCAATCTGGACTTGGTGAGGTAATCTTTGAAGTCGGTGGCTCCCCCTTGGGTGGCGACTGAGAAAGTGGCGACGCTAGCGATGACGTCGACCATCAATAAGGCGCCGAGAGAGAAGGCAAGGCTGGTGATGCCTTTGACGGTGCGTTTGGCCAAGGCGACGATCAACATAATGGTCGCGACAAGGTAAACGGCTACTTTGGCCATTTGGCCAACTGCGACCATGAATTCGGCTGACTTGGTGTCGGCGAAGCCTTTTTGGATGACTTCCAAACCGGAGACTGTGTCAGCGATGGTCAATCCGAAGCCGACTAAAATGGCGATGGCCGCGAGGACCAAAGTTATCACTTTTAGGGCTTTCGGAGTCGAAATTTTCGTTTTGTTTTCCATACGAAAGTTCTCCTTAAGAATGCAAAGATTATTATACAAATGTCAAAACTACGCAAATGCGTATGTAAAAATTAGTCCAAATAGAGGGCTTTTAATCGTTTGATATCGGCCTTCAAAACGTTCGTCAGATAGTTTTCCAATCCGCCGTATTTCTCGTTGATGCGATTGAGGGCGGCCATGATGTATTCCTCATTCACAGAGAAGACATCCCTAAGGTTTCTAAGGCCTTCCTCGACGTCGTTTCCGCCACAATAACGCTTGATCGTGGGCGTTAATTCGCTGATTTTCAATTCCATCGCCGGTTGGGTCAGCATGTAGTCTTCCATCGCGTCCTCATGGCTTACTCCGAGGGCTCTTTCGATTAGATAAGCGGCGACTCCGGCCCTATCTTTGCCTTGGCTACAATGCCAAAGGAAAACACCATCGTCTTTGCTTTGCAAAAGAGCGAAGAATTTTTGGTAAGCATCGATGCCAAGTTCGCTATCGACGAGATCCATGTAGGTGTGTTTCATCCAATCTTTGGCGTCGAAGCCTTTCTTGGAAAGTTGGACCAAAAGATTGAAGTCCCCGGTCTGGGCTTCATACCACTCCGGGGGATGGCGTTTGCTCAAATCGTCCGTCAAAGCGGGGAAGTTATGAATCTTCACTCCTTCAAGCGGATAGTCGCCTTTATAGAGGTATTCTTCTTCCCTGCGGAAATCGATTATGTCGGTTAACCCCATCGATAGAAGAATCTTAATGTCTTGATCGCTGACTTTTTGTAGATGTCCTGAACGGATGAGCCTTCCCATTTTCACGGTGCGGCCGTCTTTTGTTTTGCTTCCGCCTAAGTCGCGGGTGTTCTTTTGGAAAGTCAGATCGATCTTTTTCATACCGGCATATGATAGAACACTTGCCACCTCGCGAAAATGATATAATCGCTTTCATGATTAAAGTTATATTTTTGTGTCACGGAAACATTTGTAGGTCCCCAACTGCCGAATACGTGTTTTTGGACTTGCTAAGAAAAGAGGGTCTTGAAGGGAAAATCGAGGTTTCTTCTAGAGGCGCTAGCGACGAAGAGCACGGGAATGATATATATCCTCCCGCCAAAAAGGTGCTCGATGCCCATAGCATCCCTTATGGGGTCCACCACGCCCAAAAAATCAGCAAGAAGGAAATGGACGAGGCCGAATTCGTTTTATGCGCCGACGTCAATAACGTCCGTTTGATCAGGGCGATGTTTGGAGACGATACCAAATATAAGGCTAGGGTTCTCCTATTGACCGCCTTTGGCCCAAACCCGAGGAATATCTTGGACCCTTGGTTCTATGGCAATTACGAGGAGGCGTATCAAGATATCGAAAAAAGCCTCCATGAATTCCTCGATTATCTAAAAAGGAAAAACTTGGTATAAGAAAACGGGCTCCGTGAACTGAACCCTGTTTCGTTCACAGGAAATATAAAACACCTCTTATCGTATAATGGCGGTAGGAGGTTTTTCTATGGCTAACAAAGGTCAAAAATTCTTAAAGCACACCGTCGAAGAAAAAGAAGAA
>JAKSUL010000032.1 GCA_024409055.1 Bacilli bacterium | reverse complement strand
TATCCAAATATTTATCCATATAAGTGTGCCTCCTTAAGTCATTTATAGTATACCATATTTCAAGCAAAAGTATACAATAAAGTATACAATATTTTTGCTTTCGTTTTTTATTGCAAGCAATCGTTTTTTATAAATACTTCAAACAATAAAATGTTTACTATCTTATAGATTTAGCGAATTGTATCAAAATGGTTCTTCTAACATACCAAAAACGGGATTTAAACCCTTATTTAAGTATGAAAAAAGGCATGATCACGAGTATCATACCTATGCTTCTTAAATGGAGCACGTGACGGGAATCGAACCCGCGTGACCAGCTTGGGAAGCTGGAGTTCTACCATTGAACTACACGTGCGTGGTTTCAATTATACGAACTTGGAAGCACTTGTCCATTAAGTAAGAAAAAAGCCCTGATAACTCAGGGCTATTTTTTCAAGTTGGTGGGTGCTAAGGGGATCGAACCCCTGACCTCCTGTACGTCAAACAGGTGCTCTCCCAGCTGAGCTAAACACCCAACCTACGCTTTTCAGCGCTCGACTATTATATGTAGACCACCTTATTGGTGCAAGTAGAATTTTATTTCTTTTTAGCAAGCGCTCGCTTTATTGGTTTTCCGAGGGCCACCAAAGATGTTTTTGGATACCTTGGTCGCTCCTATAAGAGGCCGATAATCAACTCTTTGCATTTGGAAAGAAAAAACGCGCCCATAAGGACGCGATTTCTTCAAACTGGTGCCGACTAGAGGACTTGAACCCCCGACCTACTGATTACGATTCAGTTGCTCTACCAACTGCGCTAAGTCGGCACGCCAAATTAATATACCCATAAAGGGTAGTATCGGCAATGAAAATTAAATTCTTCTTAATCTTTCTAGCGTGAAAACAATAGAGATAGCAATCGCGGTCATTGAGAATTCTTCGAAGATATAGGGCATAAGGACGTAGAAAGCGGGGGAAACCGAATGGTACAACGAGAAAACGTATAACACACAGCCAACCAAAACGGAAACGGCGAACAATATTCCGAACAAACGAACGCGGCCAAAGTTTTCGATTCGTCCTCGCATATATTTAATCGTAACAACGTAAAGGATTACGCCAAAAGCGGTTAAGGCAAAGAAATTAAAGAAATAAATAATATAAGGAATAAGATCGAGCGGAATTTTCGCCGAGAAAAACTGAGCATAGAAGTTAGCGTTTCTGATGATGAACACAAAAGCGTCGAACGCCATAATGAAGGCGAACATCAATATTCCTTGATAAGCGAAGTTGTCGTTTTTCACGTTACATCCAAACAAAATCCCGTAGACGATAAAAAGCAAAGCAAAATTAAAGACATTCGAATAATCGGAGAAGAAAGAGGCGAATCCGGTTCTAGCGACATAAATAATGACCGAGGTCAAAAGAAGGGCCAATCCGAAAAAGCTAAAAGAAACAGCCAGGATCTTATTCTTTTTGAACTTCAAAGTGTTTTTAAAGCCATACCAATTCATATCAACTAACCCTGTAATACCATTGGCTCACCGAAATATAAGCCACTAAAACGCCAAGAGCAAAAAGAGCCGTTGCAATGGACACGCCATAGTTGAAGCCTTTTCTAACTTTTGATCCATCTTTTGTAATGGCTTCGATTCCTTCGAGGAACATTCCAAACACACCGCACATCGGTATAAGAATAAACGGAATGTATCGAATATCCTCGTTGCAGGTGAACGGGTGGGCTTGAACGAAATATACAGCCCATCCATAGGAAACGACAAAGATAAGCGCAAACAGAACGGTTCTTTTCCAATCGAGGGATTTACGTCTTTTCACGGCAAAGACAACTAATGCAATTACGCCCGCCCAGAAAGCGAAGAAGAGCAAAATGGTAATAACATAGATAACGCCCATTTGAATTGCGCTTCTACCAAATCCATATTCTCCATAAAGAGTTGTTTTGATAAGGGCGGTTATTAAGGATGTGTCTTGTCTATACACTGGATGACCGTATCCGTGATAAACCCAGATCATGTTAAAAACATCGCTATTGGGGAAAAGGATGAAACGTTCAAAGATAGATTCATTATGAATCCTAATAACGTCGTTTGGCACTTCAGAGAAGAAAGCTAAAGGCTGTCCGTACAAAACCAAGTTATAGACAGGCCAGAACAAACCAATTGGGAAGACAATTAAGGCAAACGTCACCGCTTGGAGCACGGTTTTCTTCCACGTTCCTTTTTTGACGGAACGAACCAAGACATATACCAAGACGGGAGCGATCATAATGGCCGCCAAGGCACCGCCAAGCTTACATGCCATAGATAAGCCGATGAATAAAGCGATCATGACGACTGATAGCCAATCTTCTTTTTGTTCGAAAGTGATTGTGAAATAGATGGCCAAAACGGCAAAGAAGAAACACATGCCATCGTTATTTGCCCAATGAGCGAAGTAACACCATATCGGCATAAAAGATAGAAGAGAGAACGAAACTAGCAGAGGGAGCCCCTTCATCTTCAAGGCTTTAAATATCTTGTAGAAGAAATAAAGCTGAATGATTTGGATATAGGCATATAGGATCCTAAGGCTTTCAAACAAAGCCCAATCGGTCATCGAGAACATGCTGCTTGGCTTATATGGGGCATCTCCAAGATTGATGAAAAGAGAGTTAAAGCGCATGAACCAAGCCGAGATGATATAGAAGCCCTTTGGCTGATAACGTTCGAGCAAAGAGGAAAAATCCAATTTATATCCACCAGCATTGTCCGGTATTAAAGACGGGATCTTACCCATTTTGAAAATGGTCATGATCACGCCATGGTGCCCACTGCCGTAATCGAAGAATTTACCATTCACATACGTGACGCCGTCATAGTAAAGATCGTGCTGATTGAAAGTCATTCCGTATCCATATATCGGTGCACCGAAAGAATACGAAAGGATGACCGACGAAGCCATACCACCGATT
The DNA here is from genome assembly GCA_024409055.1 of Bacilli bacterium. Classification (GTDB taxonomy): domain Bacteria; phylum Bacillota_I; class Bacilli_A; order RFN20; family CAG-826; genus Alloenteromonas. Next base: position 16,733 of record JAKSUL010000032.1, on the reverse strand, counting down.
AATAAGGCGGCCAAGCCGTCGTTGAGTTTTTTGGACGACCTCAGCACCAGCAAAAGGATCAAACACCCTATTGCGTTCGCCGCCAAAACGATTCGAAGCCAAACATGGCGCGGTTCCGTCCAATAAAGTTGGTCAGCACTTCCCTCGTACGGTTTCGTCGTGAACGAAAAGGCAAAATACAACCCATAAAGAGTGACCAAAATAGCCACTCCCCAAATAAGTGGAGCAAGTTTTCCTTTGAAGAGATATTCTCCAAAGGACATTTTTTCTTTCTTGTTTTGGGCTTTATCCTCGAAAGTCATGTGCATAGTTTACTTTCTTTACAAGAAAAGGTGATAGCGAAAGAATATTTATATATGGTAGAGCCTCGTTTTACAGTTGGACTTCAAGAAGACGCAAGAGCGATCCGACAGGAAGTTTTCGTGGTAGAACAAGGTTTCAAAGAAGAATTCGATGAAGACGACAAAACATGCTGGTGCCTCGTTTTATTCGTTAACGGGGTCCCTGTTTCTACCGGAAGACTTAAAGAAATTGACCCAGAAACATATCAGGTTCAGCGTTTAGCGGTTAGAAAACCTTTTCGAGGAAAAAGAATCGGAGAATACACATTGAAGTTCTTAATCACAAAAGCCAGGACTTTAGGAGCGAGGTCGGTCGTTCTCGAATCCCAATACGATAAGGTTGGCTTCTATAGAAAAATGAGGTTCAAGTTTTTGAGCGAAGACGTTGTTTTTGACCAAGGATATCCGCATTTAAAGATGTATAAAATCATCGTCTCCAAAAACAAACCAAAGACAATTAATTTCTAAAACGTATTTTATTTTGCATTTTTCCTCTTTCTGGAAATTTTATATTTTGGCGTTTTTGGTGTATCTTGTTTATTAACAAAAGGAGAAAAACATGAATATTAAGAAATCATTGATGCTTCTCTCCGCTGCAGCCTTATTGGCCAGCTGCGGAGGCGGCGCAACTTCTTCCGGCACCAGCCAAGGCGGAGAATCCGAAACACCGTCTTCAGTAACCCCAAGCAACCCGTCATCCAACAGTGAGACGTCCTCCACTCCTCTTTCAGGGTGGACAACCGAACAAGAGAATTTGATGAAAGAACATCTCGGCGGTCACGTCCTTCCTTACTTCGAAGGCGACAACCTTGACGTCTCTTACGACGGCGAGCACGGATGCATCGCCATCACATTTGATTGGTATGAGGGCATCATGGACGATTTGGTCGATACCTACCAAAACGCCGATTACGATTCTTATGTCACCTCTTACTATGGGCTCAACATTTTCATCGCCGACGCTTATGACACCGATTGGAACATTATCAGCGTAAGCGGAATGGAATTATCCGAAAACGAGGAAGACCTCGACCCATCCTATGTTGTGCTCAGCGCCCACTTCACGGTTACCGAAAAAGAATGGCCCGGCGACTTTGTCGCTTCCTATGTCTCTGCCCTTGGCTCAGACGTCGAAATCCCAGAGTTCGAAGCTTATTCCTATATCACTAGCCAAGGCGGAGATTATTATATTGGCATAACATGTGCCGGTGGATTCGAAGCCTTCGAAGGCGAAGAAGGCTACCTCGCCGATTTGGAAGCAGCCGGTTGGACAATCGACGATTCCAAATACGAAATATTCGGATATTTCGCCGTTTCAGCCGACAAGAAGGTCGAAATCAATTTCTTTGAAGACGGAACTCCGATGTACATCTATATCGAAGCCCCCGAAGAAGATCCAGATCCAGGAGAAGACACCTGCGTGGGATTCCCTGCTCAATATTTCTCTGAATGGCTTGAGGAATTGGGCGCTACCGACACCGAAATTCCTGAATTTGAATATGAGGGAACCTGGACTAGAGATAGAGAATACGAGGAATACGGTTGGACATATTGGTATTTCGATGACGAAACCATGACACTCGAAAATACCGAAGATGCTTACGTCGATATCTTAGTCGAAGCCGGATATACGATCGACGATACTTACTATGACGAAGAAGGCTATTACGGCTATCCAGAAGACGATGTGTATTGCATCCAATTCTACTATTACGAAGGCCAATTCCTGCTTGGCGTCGGACCTTACGAAGCACCAGAGCCAGTCGAAGAAGGACTATTTGATTTCTCGGTTGAAACTCAAATCACCGAAAGTTCCGGAACCAAAGCCGTTTGGGAATCCGGAGCCTTCACGTTTATGATCGAGAAAGGCACTTCCGCCACAACGGTTGGAAACGGAGGGGCTTATCTATCTGAGCCGTTAAGAATCTACGGCCAACAAGTCGTCACCATTTCTTGGCCAGCAGAGGAAAACGTTGAGTCTATCGATTTCGACGTTAACACCACTGCCGCTAAATCCAAAGTTGAGAATTTCACCGGAGCGGCATTAACTGGCTGCACGGTGTCGGCTTCCGGAACCACGGTTACCTTAGTTCCTAACACCGGCGCCAATACGGTCAGCTTCATCCCAACGGGTCAAGTCCACCTCAACAGCGCTCAAGTCAATCTCGCTGAATAAGCAAAAGAAAACATCTCACCGTTTGATGAGATGTTTTTTCTTGTCTTATTAGTCAAGGAATTCCGGATTGATCTTGATGCCGAACGGCTTTTCAAGCTCGCGGAAGTTATCGTTGGTGATGGTTTGTTTGATTCCGCCCATAGCAAGAACTTTGACGAGAATCTGAGCACTCTTTTCGACGCAGTCGATAAGGCCCCAAGTGGAGTCGAAGTCTTCGCCGGTGACGAAGATACCATGGTGAGCCCAGATGGCGACGTCATACTTCTTCATGAGTTCTGAAGTGGCGACGGCGATTTCTTTCTGTCCAGGGACCATCCACGGCACGACACCGATGCCGGCCGGGAAGATGATCGGGCATTCGGTCATCATTTCCCAGAAATAGTGGCTCCAGGTCTTCGCATCAAGCGGAAGGACGAAAGTAAGGGCGATGATTGTGGCTGGGTGGCAGTGATAGACAACACGATATTTGCCGTTGGTTCTTTCTTTGACGACGGCAAGGTTCATGAGGTGAGCCGGGAGTTCGCTTGTCGGGCGGCGTCCATCTTCCATTCCGAAGAGGATGCGGTATTTGGTTCCGGTCTTGTCGACCTGGATGATGCCAAGGCAGTGTTTCGGATCGCTTCCCATGTTCATCATGTAAGCGCCGGTGCATTTAACGAGGAAGTATTCCTCAGCAAGGGTCGGGACTTCAGTTCCGATTTCTTTCCAATCTTCGTTGTAGACGAGCTTATCTTTGACCATGGCGACTTCTTCGTCGTTCATGCGGTAGGAGAAGTTGCCTCCATTACGCTCGTGCCAGCCACGCTGGTATCCTTCAAGGCAGAAGGAGATGAATCGTTTTACAAACGGTGTTTCTAAGATTTCCATTTTTATTTCCTCTTCGAGAGAACTTCCCTCTCGTATTTATCGATTTGCGGCATGATGGATTCTTCCATTCCCTGACGGCGGAGATATTCTTTCCAAACCTCTCCGATCGGAAGCATCTTTAGTTCTTCGCGAAGAGCCATCATATGGGTAAAGTCGCCCTTGTCCTGATACTCGGCAAGCTTTTTCCACGGAGTCAACATGGAGTTGAGCAAGCACTTTTGGACGGAACGCTGGCCGATGACATAGGCGGCGATACGATTGACGGAAGCGTCGAAGTAGTCAAGAGCCATGATGACTTTGTCTAAGCCATTGCAGCGGACGATTTCGTCGGTGATTTCCCTCATCGTGTCGTCGTATAAGGTCACGTGGTCGCTGTCCCAGCGGACGGAGCGAGTCATATGGAGAGCCATCTTATCGTAGAAGGTGAGCATCGCCGGAATTTTATCGGCAACGTTCTCGGTCGGGTGATAGTGGCCGTTATCGATTAAGCAATAGACGCCATTTAAGGCAGCGTAGTTTTGGTAGAACTCATTTGATCCAACCGTGAAGGATTCAACGCCGATGCCGAAGACTTTGCTTTCAACGGCGTCCAAGACGTAGTTCTTGTCGTATTTGACGGCGTAGATTTCGTCCAACGACTTCTTGAGTCTTTGACGAGGTCCAAGGCGATCGGCCGGAATTTCTTTCATACCGTCGCAAATCCAGATGTTGACGAGTGACGGGCTTCCCTGGCGTTTGCCGAACTCTTCGGCGATTTCGCGGCAAGCTTTGCAGTGTTCGACCCAGAATTCACGAACTTCTTCGATCGGGGAAGAAAGGGTGAGACCGTTGGTTACCATAGGGTTAGAGAAGCAAGTCGGGTTGAAATCGAGGGGGACGTTGTGTTTCTTTCCCCATTCGATCCACGGTTCAAATTCCTTAACGGTGATTTTATTCATCGGAACCGGCTTTTCGCTTACGGCATAAATAGCGTGCAAGTTGAGTCTTTTCTTTCCCGGCATAAGGGAGAAGGCAAATTCGAGATCCTGAGTGATTTCCTCAAAGGTCCTCGCCTTTCCTGGATAGTTACCGGTTGTTTGGATTCCCCCAGAAAGGGATCCTCCGTTTTGAAGCCCAATGACATCGTCGGCCTGCCAGCAGTGAATTGAGATGGCAGAATCGGCGAGTTTGGCCATGACTTCTTCGACGTCTATGCCATAGGCGGCATAGGCTTTCTTAGCTTCTTCAAACATTTTTTATTCCTCCGTTTGGATTATGGCTTCTTTCATTTCGACTTTGTTTTTGACGGCTCCGCTATATAGAGCTTGAAGCGCGGCGTTTCCTAATGCGGTCCCTTCGCTGGAACCCAAGGTTATCTTTAAGCCGGTTTCTTTCTCAATGAGACGATTAAGGAACTTATTCTTAGAACCACCGCCGACGATGAGCAATTCATCGTATTTGGATTTGGTGATATTTTCTAGACCGGCGATGGCTTTCTTGTAATCTTTCGCCAAGGAAAGATATATGGCGTAAGCGAATTCTCCTTCGCTTTCCGGAACTTTATATCCTTTGGCTTTGCACTCTTTGGCGATAACGTCCTTAACCGATTTCGGATTGAGGTATTTCTCGTCGTCTATATCTAATTCGTAATCCTCACCGCCCTCGAATTCAGAAGCTTCTTTGGCTATGTCGGCGAAAGATTTCATTGGGAACTCTTTCTGGAGTTTTTGGATGAGCCATAGACCCATGATGTTCTTGAGGAAACGAATCTCACCAACTCCGCCTTCGTTCGTGAAGTTAGCTTTGTAGGTTTCTTCGTTCACCAAGGCCTCCGGAAGTTCGACACCTAGAAGTGACCAAGTTCCGCTGCTTAAGAACAAAGCCGGCTTTTGAGACGGAAGAGCGTTGATGGCCGAGCCCGTATCGTGACTAGCGATCATAACGACTTCGCTATCGAACCCGATTTCATCTTGAATCTCAGGTTTAAGGTTTCCAAGCAAGAACGGAGGTTCTATCGGTTCATCTTCAAAGAGGCGAAGCGGAAGGCCGACTTTCTCAAGGAGCCCCTTGTTCCACTTCTTTGTTTTCGGATCAAGGAGGGCGCCGGTTGAGACTTCGGTGTATTCATGGCATTTCTTGCCAGTCAATAGATAGGAGAGATATGCCGGGACCTGGAGCCAGTCGGAAGCCTTATCAAGGCGTCCTTGTTCAAGATCGTCATATAGTTGGTAAATGGTGTTGAAGGGCTCGTACTGAATGCCGGTTTCCATGTAGATCTCCTTAAACGGGATCTTTTTGTGAAGTTTAGCGGCGGCTTTGTCACCCCTAACGTCCCTGTAGGCATAAGTCGGCGCGATGGCGTTCCCTTCTTCATCGAGGAGGACATAGTCGACTCCCCAAGTATCGATGCCGATGGTATCGGGGATTTTCTTCTCCTCGCCAAGCTTTTTTAAGCCTTCCATGATGTGATTGAACAAAGCGCCGTAATCCCAAAGGGTCTTTCCGTCTTGTTCGATGACTCCGTTTGGAAAACGGTGAGTCTCTTCCATCACGAAGCGTCCGTTTTCGACGCTAGTTAAAATGAAGCGTCCGCTGGAGGCTCCAATATCAATTGCTAGATGGTATTTTTTCATATTAGTTGAGGTAAATCGCAGTCTGACTGTTTGAAATAATGATAGTCTCACTTAATCAAAGATTACACACTAAAACTGAAACACCTCAACAAATGAAAACAAAAAAGTCCAAATAGAATACCAAAAAGGATAAATATAAGCACTTTCTTAAAGAAAAAATTAAGTTAATAAGATATACTCTAGGCGTCATTTTCAGGAGGCGGTTTTATGAACGCTGAAATTGAGAAAAAATACAAAAGCTGGCTCGGCTATGAATCTTTAGAAAAAGATTTGAAGGACGAGCTTCTTTCTATGCCAGAAAACGTTATCGAGGACGCTTTCTATAGAGACCTCGAATTCGGAACCGGCGGACTCCGTGGAACGATCGGTGCTGGAACAAACAGAATGAATGTCCTCACCGTCGCCAAGGCCTCGCAAGGATACGCCGATTACATCAACGCCAAATATGGCAAAGGTTCATCTGTCGCCATCTCTTACGACTCCCGTATCAAAAGCGATGTTTTCGCCAAAAAGAGCGCAGAGGTCTTCGCCGCCAACGGAATCAAGGTTTACATTTACCCAAATTTAAGCCCAGTCCCAACATGCTCTTTCGCCACCAGGTACTATAAGTGCCAGGCCGGCGTTATGATCACAGCTTCTCATAACCCTTCTAAATATAATGGCTTCAAAGCTTACGGACCCGACGGATGCCAGCTCACAACCGAAGGCGCCGCCGAAACGCTCGCCAAAATCAACGCCTTAGACATCTTCAAAGATATCAAATACACCAAATTCGAAGACGGCATCGCTTCTGGAATGATTTCTTATATCGGACCTGATTGTTTGACCGCATATCTAGCCGAGGTCAAAAAACAGTCTCAGCTTGGTGATGCAGAGGTCGACAAGAACGTCGCTATCGTTTATACCCCACTTAACGGAAGCGGTTTGGTCCCGGTTACCCGTGTTTTGAAGGAAATGGGATTTAATAACGTCTCCGTCGTCAAAGAACAAGAAAAGCCGGACGGAAATTTCCCGACTTGCCCATATCCAAATCCCGAGATTTACGAAGCCATGCAATTAGGCATGAAGACCGCCAACGAAAAAGGCGCCGATCTCCTCATGGCTACTGATCCTGACTGTGACCGCGTTGGATGCGCCGTCAAAGGAAAGGACGGCAAATTCGTTCTCATCACTGGCAATCAATGTGGTCTCCTCCTCATCGATTACATCTGCAAAAGAAGAATCGAAATGGGAACGATGCCGAAAGATCCGCTCCTCATCAAGACAATCGTCACCACTGACCTTGCCGATAAATTGGCGGCTTCCTATGGTCTAAAAACCATCAACGTCCTCACCGGTTTCAAATATATCGGCGAACAAATCGGATATCTCGAAGAAAAAGGAGAGACCAAGCGTTACGTCTTTGGATTCGAAGAGTCTTACGGCTGCCTTGCCGGCACATATGTTCGCGACAAAGACGCAGTTGTCGCCTGCATGCTCATCGCCGAAATGTTTGCCTATTATAAGGCCAAAGGACTTTCGTTCCTTGATCTCCTAGCCGATATCTACAAGAGGGAAGGCTACTGCATGAACACCCTTTACACCTCTTTGTTCGAAGGCGCTTCCGGTTTTGCCAAAATGACCGAACTCATGAACGGTCTTAGAACCGATCCTGTCAAAGAAGTCGCCGGCGTCAAAGTCGTCGGAACCGAAGATTACTTGAACGGCTTCAACGGGCTTCCGAAGTCAGATGTCGTCAAGCTCCGCTTCGAAGATGGCTGCACCGCTACATTCAGGCCAAGCGGAACCGAGCCGAAACTCAAAATGTACTTCTCCGTCTTAGGAAAAGACGAGGAAGAAGCTTCCGAAAAAGAAAAAGCGTTCCACGAATTCTTCGCCAAACGCTTAGCCTAATAGATTAAAGGCGGCTCCCAAAACGAAGCCGCCTTTTCTTTTACCAAATTTTGATTCTTTTCTTCGGAGTGATATACATTTTATCGGTCCTTTTAACTCCGAAAGTTTGATACCATTCTTCGAAATTTCGAGGCTGCATATTCGCCCTTAAGTAAGCTGGGGAGTGAACGTCAACCGACAAGAGCATTTTGGCGTATTCTGGCTTAGCTTTTATGCACCAAACGCGAGCCCAGTTCATGAAGTATTCTTCATAGTTGGCGTTCCACATATGGGACATGATATCCAAAGTACAGGCCATGCCTCCGTTATCGGCGATGTTTTCGCTGACAACGAGAGCGCCATTTACTTTGCCCCAAGGAAGTTCAATCCCGTCCCACTGCTTTATCATGGCTTTGGTTTTGGCGTTGAACTTTTTGAAGTCTTCCTTCGTCCACCAATTCTTGAGGTTTCCATTTTCATCGCACTTGGCACCGTTATTATCGAAAGCGTGTGATATTTCGTGCCCAATTACGGCGCCGATACCGCCAAGATTCTCCGATCTGGTTTGATGGATTGAGTAGAACGGGGCTTGGAGAATAGCGGCCGGGAAGGTTATGTCATTGCTAAACGGGTTATAGCAAGCGTTGACCATATGCCCAGGCATTACCCACTTAGAACGGTCGACAGGTTTATTTAGCTTTTCAAGTTCCCTTTGTGCCCTAGCCAAGCTCAGTTTCTGATAATTGGCATATAAAGAGGCATTTTCGTCAACGAGCAATCGGTCATAGTAAGGATCGACTTTATCCGGGTAGCCCATTTTGACTTTCATGGTCGAAAGCTTAAGGACGGCTTTTTCTTTGGTGGAAGGAGAAAGGAAATCGTTGGCTTTGATTCTGTTTTTGTAAGTTTCAATGATATCGGTCACCATCTCGACGACGTCCTGCTTTGCTTCTTCGCCGAAATACTTTTTTCCGTAATAGAGGCCTAACGGCTCGGAAAAGAAAGAGGACGTGAGGTTATAAGCGGCTTTTTCGGCGGTTGAGCACTTCGCTATTCCCATAAGGGCACGTCTATAAGACCCGCCTAGTTCGCGGAGTTCTTCGCTAAGGAGCGGAGCGGCGTGAATGAGTTCATTGATATAGGCCCAATGCTTATATAAAGTAAACGTTTCTTCGTTGAAAATCGTCTTGGCGCCTTTTAGCCAACGCGGCTCAGCGACAATGATGGTTTCCGGAATATAGCCAAATACCTTTTCAAGCATCTTTTTAAATTTAAGAGGCTTAAGAAGTCTAGCGACCTTATTAACCGGCATCGGATTATAAAGCTTTGTGTATTCGGACCACTCCTCGCTGCTCTTAACTAGAGTGGCGATAAGGGCGTCAAAGCTAATGGCGTCTTTTACATATTGTTCCTGATCTTCTTTTGAAAGAGGAGTGTAAGCCAATAAAGCTTTTGCGGTGTTGCTCCACATGCCTAGTATGGCTTCTTTTTGGGATTCCATTCCTTCTTTGTAATAAGTGACGTCAGGCAAAATAACCGAAGGCCCTTGGAGCATGAGGCAATGACGGGTTGTATCCATCATGTCTTCGCTGACGCCGATGTTGAAAGGAAGAGGAGTTCCATCGACCGTGAACTCGGCTAATTTTCTATTTAAAGCGGATACGTCCTTCAGTTTTTCAATCTTATTCAAAGACTTTAAGGCCGGTTTTATTCCTTGTTTATTTCTTTTCTTAACGTCCTTGGCAATGCGATAAAAACTAACGGCATTGCGAAGATACTCGTTTGGATATTTTTGAGATTCCGCCATATCGTTTAGCTCGGAGATCATCGTCTCTTCCACTCCTTTAGCTAAGTCGGCAAAGCCTCCAGCGGTCGGCTTGTCATCTGGTATGACTAAAGTCTCCAGTTTTTCGCCATTTACGTAATAGAAGAGATCATCTTGAATGCGAACTTTTTCCATATAAAACTCCTTGCAGTGCTTGCAAACTATATCAAACGAAACTTTTTTGTATAGAAAGATATTTATCTTTCAATCAAATCGAATATTTTTGCCCAAACTTCTTCATCTTGGGCGGTCATCCTTCTGAAATCCACAGTGTCCATGAAGGCTTTTTGCTCTTCGAACGGTTTATCTTTGAGTTCGCCATTCAGTTTGGAGAAGGTGCTGACCAAATACGACACGGCATCGACCGTGTAGTTCGGGTTGTGTTTCTTATTTTCAAACTCGATGAACTCAACACGAGGCGACTTAATCTTCTCTTTTGCTATAGCAAACGATTTTTCGAAGGAAACCATATAGTCGTCCCTTGAATGGAACCACAAGACGTCCGCCCCATTGTCTTCAAAAGCCGTGAGAGCGCTGCTCATCGCGAATTTCGGGTTGATCTTCCTTTCATAACGCATTAGCGCTTTTCTAATGATTGCGGTAAAACCATGGAGGCTCTGTGAGAGCAATTTCTCTACTTCGATAAAGCCGGATATGACCACCACTTTTTTGATTTCGGGATGGAAGTTTCTTATATTGCTTACAGCAAATCCTCCCCAAGAGTGGCCGATGACTGTGATTTCGTCTTTGGTGTCTAGTTGATTCAAAACGGCATCCAAATCGGCTAAAGATTCGCTCATGCCTCTGGTATCTTCGCCTTCGGTCATGCTGCATCCAACATTATCCACCACTAAAACTCTGTATCCTTTTAGGGCCAAGGTCGCTATCTCGGTCATATACGCCTTTTGTCCAGGCCCCAATCCATGGCAAAAGACAACTAGTTTGCCCTCTTTTGGAGCGCCGTTTGAATAATAAAATCCGTTTAGTTTTTCACCATGTGGCCCTTTGAAAGAAACGCTTTCGGCAACAAGACCAGGGAAATCACTAACGGAAAAATACTTTACGAGGGGTTTATCGTCATAACGATGCACCACTAATTGTTTATATCTTTTGACTGCAATATTCATATCTTAATTCTACCACCGTCCGAACTTCATTATAATGACGCCTATGGAAAATAGAGGAAGAAGCATGGGAAAAATCAAATATTATTTGTTCGACTGTTTTGAAGTTATATTCGAAGGTATCATCTCGACATGGATCGAGGAGTTTTTCCCCGAAGAGGAAGCAAAAGAGCTTATCGCCACCGCAATGGTAGACGTCGACCGCGGAGACATGTCGGTAAAAGAAATGATCGCCATGCTTTCGAAAAAATCCAGCTGGAGCGAAAAGCGAATCGAAGACGAATTTCACGGTAGAATTAAAGCAAACAAAGATATGGTCAACTTCATCAAGAAGTTCTCCAAAGCCCATAATACTTATCTATTAAGCAATGCCGCTACAGATCATTTAGAAGAAGTATTAGCGTCTGAACCTGGCATAGAGAAATGTTTTAAACGCATATACGTATCGGGCAAAATGCATATGGTTAAGCCTTCGAAAGAATACTTCGAATATGTTTTGAAAGATTTAGGGGCCAAAGGCGAAGAATGTGTATTCACCGATGACAACCCAAGAAATCTTGAAGGCGCGAGACAATTCGGAATCTCTACGATACAATTCGTCAACTTCCGCCAATTCGAAAAGGAAATCCAAAAATACTTATAAAAATTTTTATAAGGTTTTAGATGCGCACAAGTGCGAATCCGGCCAATAATCCAATAAGAAGGAATAAGGCCGGAAGTTTTGATTTCCACATCAATATAGATTCCGGAAGAAGTTCGCCGAAAATAACGTATAGCATTGCGCCAGAGGCCAAACTCAAACAAATAGATAAAACAAATGTGTTTATCATTCCAAGGCTAAATCCGATCAACGCGCCAATAACAGTCGGCAGACCGGATAAGGCCGTTAGCAAAACCGCTTTCGGCTTTTTCATGCCTCCAGCAATAAGAGGAACCGCAACAGCCATGCCCTCGGGAATGTTGTGAAGCGCGATGACTACGGCGATCAAGAATCCGCCGCCGCCAACTATTTTCTCAGGAGTAAGGGCATAGCTCGCGCCAATAACCATGCCTTCTGGCAAGTTATGAAGTGCGATGACGATAGCCATGATAAGACCGGCCATGAACAAGCTCGTCCCTTTTTCTTTATGCTGGGTAAGATGGTCGGCGTGGATTAACTCATCCAAATCATCGTGAGTCTTGGGGTGGTTTTCATCGACGTGAGGCACTTCTTTATTAGAGTGTTTATCGATTAATTGATTGATTAATTGAACAAGAACGTATCCAAGAGCAACGAAGATAATAACCAAATAGAATGGGACTTCAGATCCCCCTTCTTCAGGTTTTAGAGCACTTGGCATCAAGTCAAAACACACAACGGCGAGCATAACGCCGGCGGCAAACGAAAGAAGCAAAGATACGACTTTAGAGGAGTCCTTTCTTAATAAGGCCCCTACTAGGCCACCTACTCCTGTTCCGAGAACACCGGCGATAAACGTGACCAGGGCGATCCAGGCGAGATTCTGCATGCTTACCTCCGAATGTTAGGTTAATGTAACTTTTGCGGTTGTTAAGTTTATATACCTCTTTAGATATTGCAATAGCGACGTCCACAATCGGACAAGAAAGATATGCAAAAAGAATGTTCTAACGCAAAAACGTCGTTTATAAACGACCAAGGTCAAAAAACAATTGCAATATTCAAAATGACGTGTAGTTTTAATTAACCGAAACGGAGTAACAAAATGAACAGCAAGAAAACCATTGTCCCATTCGCACTACTAGCCCTTTCCTTCTCTTTGGCTGCGTGCGGAAATGGCGGATCCTCTTCTCAAAGCAAAGAACAATCCGCAACAAGCGAAAGCCAATCCTCGTCAAAGGAATTAACAATCCTTGAAAAATTGGCACAAGATCTCGAAGGCGGAAACGCCCTTTTCCACTGCGAGGATTTCGCCAATGTCACTTACATCGATAAAGACACCTACATCTATGAGTACCTCGGAGATTTCGTGTATTCGTATTACAACAGTGGCCTCGCATTTGTCGAAGGCGTCGGCTACTGCTCCTTTATTCAGGTTGAAGACGAATACGGCGAGAAAACAAACGAATACGCTCTCAGCGACATCCAACTGCCTTGCGACGAAAAATTCGATATCAGTGAGATCATGTATAACCTCGCTAGCTTCGGCCAATACGATGAGGCCCTTGCTTCTATCGAAGACGGGGTCGCCACCATCTGCGATATCGACTATGCGGCCAATTTGGCTTATATGATTAACGTTGAGTGGCCGTACTCAGATTTTGCCGATAGTGTCACCATTTCCGCCATTGAAGGTGGATATGAATTCACCATCAATTTCGATACAAGCGAATCGGAAGAACCGCTTGAGCCATATGAGGTCTCATTCGAATTGACAAACTTCGGAAGCGCCAAACACGAATTATATGAAAACTTCCTCGCCAACTACGAGGCGGTCGGTTTAACAGAAGGTTTCGGAGATAAGGAAGATATCTTAGCCGAAGAAGCCGAGCCAAAAATGATCGACTATCTCCACAACGGCTTCGAGTGGAGCGTGGCTTCTGTTGCCACATATTCATTTAGGGCCGGTCTATATCTCTACGACTACGGATGTGGCGATAAACTCGAATCCATTAAAGAAGATATGATCGAGATGGGTTATACCTTTGTCCCAGAATATTCCCATGAAGGATGCTATGACTTCGTAATTGAAACTATTGGTCATACTTCCGGGGACGAACCTATCGAGTATGTTTCCGGACTCTACGAGGTGGTTGTTTCTTACGACTCCCACGAATCGATGATCGATATGACCGGGTATCCGGATAACGTCTATCCTGAAGGCGCAATCATCATTAGTTTCGCCCACGAAAATTACCTCGAGCCAGGCGCTATGGAAAAAGCGATGCAGGACATCGAATATTATCCTGAGAGAAGATGCCCATCCTTCTCTTTCGAAGACGTCGAATATACCGGTGAAACAATGGACGATTGTGGTCGGTTCGATACCGATTTGTATTTCACTTTCGAATTGGGATGCGTAGAAGACGCCCTCGTTCTCTTCGACAGATACATTGAAGCTTACGATGCCGACGAAATGTTCGTTAAGGGAGAAATAGTTGAAAACGAAGAAGGAGATCCGTTCTTTCTTGGCTGCGGCTACACTTTCGAGGAATACGAAGGTGAAGAATTAGTTAATTATTGCTACGTCAATTTCTTCTTAGGCGTTGACGAAATGTTCTACGGCGATGATGCGGTTCACTGCACATATGAAGTGAATTACTACTTCGATCACGTTATCGAATAGTCGCAAAAAACCATAAACGAAGAAATAATGGCCCCAATGCTAGTCGACTAGCAGAAGGGTCTTTTCTTATAGGATTTCGATGTTTCGAAACGAAGAACCGGCTTCAATCAAATTCCCGTCCAAATCATAAAACCTAACCATTTTTGACCCCATTCGTGAAAGGTTAACTTATTCGCACATTCAATGTTTGGATATAGCTTTTTTAGTTTGGCGACGAAAGAATTTAAGTCGTCTTCGACAAAATATAATTCGCTGGCGTTGTTTTTCTCTTTGCGTGTCGCATCAATAAACTTTTCCCAATAAGGTTCTTTCTTGAAGATATATGCCTCCTTCTAGAAGCATATTTCCTCCGTAATCTTTTATCATTTTCAAGCCGAATAATTCTTCATAAGATTTCTTCGCTTTTTCGATTATCGCTTGTAGCGATTAAAAACCCGCCGAATTCCATAGTTTTAACCTCGTGTTGATTATGCTTGGCAAAATATAAAAACGAGGGCTTCTTTAAGAAACCCTCGTAATTAAGACTTTTATCTAACTTTTCAAAAGTTAGAAACTAGTTCAGTCGCTCCGATTATTTGTTCAAGAAACGCAAATTATCGAAGTAGTATGTTCCGGCTTTAGCGGAGGCGTTGTAGGCAAGGCAGTAGTGAGTGGTAGCCCTTAGAGTGTTCATCTGCTCTTTGGTGATTGTGTATGTGTGCCACTCGCCGTCAGGATTGACAGTCTGGTTGCCCATGAACCTTTCAATCTTTCCGTCGAAGGTAAGGACGTCGATCGAGACACCAGCAGCGTCTAATTTATCGCCATACATTGCCTTGTTCACATAGATGTTGAAGTTCGTGTTGGTTCCTTCGTGGACGTATTTGAAGGATTTGGTTCCCTGGGTGTAGAACTCATCGGTGATGCAGCTGCTAGCGGAAGCACCGTTGCCATTGATGTAGAAAACGTGGTCATTCTTGTCACGCCTATTGGACCCCATCTTGAACTGGGAATCCGGGGCAATATTTGAAGAAATTTCGACGTTACTGCTAGAAGTGGCGACTCCAGCGGCTTCGAATCCTTCTGTAGCGTAGTACGGACGGATGTTATCAATGATGAAAGTTCCGTTGCACTGAGAACCGCCTAACTTGAGGAATTCGTAGTAGGCGCCTGTTTGAGTGGTTATGGCACTCTTCGGCATAACACCTGTTGACCAGCATCCGCTGTATAAATTGTGGTTCTGGGCGATTTTGCTCATTCCGACTTGCGCGGCAAAGTTAATTTCGGTTCTTCCGGTGCCGGTTCCATCCCAATAGACGTCAAACATGATTCCGTCGGCGTTGGCATTGTTGGCGAATTCGGCATTGAGCCTAATGGTGACTGGTGATAAACCAGTGTGTTCAATCTTGAGAGCACGTCTGCCTTCCGAAACGATCTCGGTTGTATGAGAAACGGTGAAGTCGGCGGCATCACCAGTGATGTACAAATCGTAGTTGCTCTTGCTGGTCGGGAATGTCGTGGCGGTTCTTGCGTAGCCGGAAACCCTGTAGTCGGTGTCACTGGCCTTGAAGACACTTCCACCTTCGAAGCCCTGATATTGCATATCTTCAGGAGCGTATTGGCAAATTCTGATGTTATCAAAGAAAACTTTGTTTGTTGCGTTACCATCAGAAACCAAAACCGCTACATTTTTGCCACCGGCCTTCGAAGCGACGTATTGGTCATACATTCCTCTTTCGAAGTAGAATGTTTTCCATTCGGTCTTTAAGCCAGCGCGTCCTTGGTCGTCAATTTCGTATGTGATATTAGAACCAGTTGAATTTCTTCTAAAGTTGCCGTTGGCGGCTTCTCCGCGAGCGTCAAAAGCAATTGAGTGGACGGACGGATCGGCGAAGAGTTTATCTAAGACGCTGTCTTTCAAAGTCCATTTAATGCTTCCACCGCTATTCGGAGTGACCTGAAGCACCTTATTGCCGGAAGTGGCGTCGGCGCTTTCAACAATAGCGAGCGTGCCGATGGTGTTTTCAAACAAATTCAAATCGGAAGCATCTTCGAAATCGATTTTGCCAAGCTGTTTGACCAATCTGGCATCGTTGGCCGGCAATCTGTTGATGAAAGCCTGACTCGGGGCGCCTTTATCACTAATGGTTCCTTCGGTCGGGGCAGTGAACACAGTTTCGTGAGTGTCACATGAAACCCAGTATTCTTTGATGCCTCTCTGGGTGGTGCCGGCTTCAACGGCTGCGTAGTGGTTCCAAACTTCATTCGACGGGCCGTCGGCAAGATTCGGTAAAGCGCCTCCGTTGGCAGTTGCGATGCCAACAACAGCGGTTAAACCGGCGGACAAAAGTAAAGCGGAGCCTAAATACAAAGTCTTTTTGTTTTTCATAAGCTTTTCCTTTTTTGGTTGTTACTTATTTTATCTTTTATTTATAAATAAAAAAAGGGCTTTCACCTTCCGAAAAGCCTCAAATTATGCCCTTTTTTCCTAATAAAAGCCCTTACCATCGGCATTTTTCCATTTCTTAAGGCGTTTTCGCATACAAGCCAAAAAGCACGGGCTAATAAATCAAAAAGCAAAAAATATAAAAATCCCACGCATCATTTTGCATGGGATCATCTTTCAAGGTGG